>JAUNOJ010000159.1 GCA_030531135.1 Sutterellaceae bacterium
CAGGTCGCTGATTTCTTGCAGTAACGGCGTTTGATCGTCGTTTAACTTTTGCTGGCGGGCGCGCGCGGCTTCCACTTCGTTTTCTGCAGCGTTGCTTTCGGCCTCTGCTCGAATATGCGCTTCGTTTTTGGCGTCTCTGTCGGCCAAAACTTCGCCCAAGCCTTCGCGCTCGGCCGTTTCGTCCATTTCTTCCAAGCGACCCGAGAGCTCTTCGATTTGCTCGTTCATGAGCTCAATTTCTTCGTCGGCCGTGGCGTTGCGGTCTTGGGCGTCTTTCATGCGCTCGGTGGCGTTTCTGGCTTCCAAACGCGCCATCTGCGCCGACTGTTTGGCTTGTCGAACGCGATCGTCGATATCGGCAAGCGCCTGTTCGGCGTCTTCCAAATGCACTTGAGCGTCGGCCGTGGCTTGCTGTAAAACGGCAAATTTGGCATCGAGCTCTTCGAATTCGGCTTCGCACACTTGACGCTCGTCGTCAACCTCGTCGCGTCTGGCTGTCAACTCGCCCAGTTCCTGAGCCACCTTTTGACTGCGCGCACGATAGGCGTCGATGGCCGTTTTCAGGGCCGAGTATTCGACCTCGAGCGTGTGGCGCTGGTTGCGCACGGCATCGATAAAGGCAAGCTTTGCTTTGTGATGCACTTCGGCATCGGTCACTTTGGCCTTTGCGTCAATGAGCTTTTCGCTCACCGCTTCCAATTCGTGACGCTCGGCGGATTCTTTTTCTTTCAAGTCGCGAATTTCGGCGGCACGCGACACCAAACCGGCACCGGTACTTTCTTCGGCCCAAAAGCTGATGGAAACCGCATCCACAATGTGGCCTTCCTTGACCGCAAAGCGTGCGCCCGCAGGCAACTTGTCGCGGTTTCGTACGGCAACGTCCACCGAGTCGGCCACAAAAACGCCGGCAAGCCACGCTTTGACCGTGGCATCAATGAGAGCGTTGTCCGAGCTCACGAAGTCCGATAACGGTGCAAAACCCTCGATTGTCACGGCAGGCGTTTCGGTGACGGCCTTCCCGTAAAAGACCAAACGCGAAGGCGGCGCGTCGTAGGAAAATCCTGCAGCGCGCGTGAGTTCCGTCATCGCCAAAGCGGAAGCCTTGACCGACAACACGGCTTCCAAAGCTACGGCCCAGCCGGAGTCGACCGTCAGAGACTCAAAGAGTTTGGGCAGGGTATTTAAACCCATTTTCTCCAACCACTCGGGCAAACGGCCTTCGCCTTCGGCCTTGGCCTGCACGGCTTCCAAGGTTTGCAATCGGGCGGTGGTGCGAGACACCGACTCCGACAAACGCTCTTTGGTTGTACGCAATTCGTCGAAGGCGTGTTGCGCCTCTTCTCTGAGTTGCGCCAATTCTTCGGCCTGTGCGGTATTTTCTTCAAGTTCTGCCGTTTTGTCTTCAAGCTCGGCCACAAGCTCTTCGTAGCGCTCCTGATCGGGCGCGGCACCCGGGCGCGTTTCGGCTCTCAGAGACTCGATACGCTCCAAAACCGTTTCGTACTCGCGGCTAAGCGCTTCGAGCTTAACCTGCAGGATGCCGATTTTTTGCTGCGCTTGGGATTCGGTTTTTCGGGCTTCGTCATACTTTTGACGCAGCTCTTCGTATTCGTCGTTTTTCTTAAAACTTTCTTCTTCCAAGGCTGCGGCTTCTTCGTCGAGCACCTCGGCTTTTTCCAAGTTTTCGGCATGCAGGCGCTTGAGTTCTTCAATACGCTCCAGGGCTTCGCGCTTTTCGTTGGTGCGGCGTGAGAGCGCTTCTTTTTGCGCGGCGATTTGACGCGTCAAAGCGTCTTTTTGCTCGACAATATGGCGAATGTTGCCTTCGATTTCGGCCACTTTGGCATTGGCCTTCCAAGAGGCTTCACGTGCGGCGTCGGCCGCTTCACGCATTTCGCGCGCTTTTTGGCGCAGGTTTTCGATTTCGACCACCAAGCGCTGCGATTCGCCCCGACACTCGAGCATCTCGGTTTCTTTTTGCGCGATCTGAGCGTTGATTTTGTCGATGGTGTTTTTAGCGTCACTTTCCTGCACGAAGTACCACAAGAGTTCGGTAGCCAAACGCTCGTCTTCCAAACCCTGCCACTTGCGCGCCACTTCGGCTTCGACCGTCAAGCGCTCGATTTCCTGACGCTTGGTGTCTTGCAGATACTGCACCTTTTCCAAGTTGTTGCGGGTGCTGTTTAAAGCCGACTCGGTTTCTTTGCGACGTTCTTTATATTTGCTCACGCCCGCAGCTTCTTCGAGATACACGCGCAGCTCTTCGGGCTTGGCCTTGACGAAGTTGGAAACCGTCCCCTGACTGATGATGGCGTACGATCTCGGGCCCAAACCGGTGCCCAGGAAGATGTCGTGCACGTCGCGGCGGCGCACTTGTTGATTGTTGATGAAGTAGGCGTTGGTGCCGTCGCGCGTCACCACACGCTTAATCGAAAGTTCCGTATACCGTCCCCAGGCCCCGGCAATCGTGCCGTCGGAATTGTCCATCACCATTTCGACAGAAGCACGAGACGATGCCGGTCGATTGGACGAACCCGAAAAAATCAATTCGCTCATGGAGCTTGTGCCGCGCAATTCCGACACGCGTCCCTCGCCCAAAACCCAGCGAATGGCATCGATCACGTTGGATTTGCCGCAGCCGTTGGGACCGACGATGCCGGAGACGGCGCCGGGAAATTCGATCACGGTGGTGTCGGCAAAACTTTTAAAGCCGTTAATTCTCAGTTGCTTTAAGCGCACGGTGGTTCAAACAAAAATAAGGCGCTTGGTAGGGACAAAGCGCAGGTTAGAGGTCAGCGTCGGACACGAAAAAATCTTTGTGACCAAACGCGAATTTGGGGCGGAAAAAAACCGAACGAAAGTATAATAGAGCACCTGACGGGAATTTACCTGCTTTCGGGGCTTTTGTTGTGCCCGAAAGCTTTTTGGGAAATTCCCCTTTTCGGCCCGTCGGCGCAACCTTTTCGCGCTCGGGCTTTTTGTCCCTTATCGACTTACTTTATTTCGAGGTGTTATGTCTGCTTCTGCCAGTCGTAATTTGGAAATTTTCGACAATCCCAATCCGTCTCGCGACTATCTCATTCACATGGAAATCCCCGAGTTTACGTGCTTGTGCCCGTTGACCGGTCAGCCCGATTTCGCCACGCTGATTCTGGACTACATTCCGGACGAAAAAAATCTCGAACTCAAGGCTTTGAAGCTTTACATGTGGAGCTATCGCAACGAAGGGCACTTCCATGAAGACATCACCAACCGCATTCTCGACGACTTTGTGAAGGCCGTCAATCCGCGCTTTATGCGCTTGGAAGCCCGTTGGTGGGTGCGCGGCGGCATCTATACGACCGTGCGCGCCGAGCATCGCAAAGAAGGCTGGACGCCGGCGCCCACGATCGACATTCCGGACTTTGCCGGCAACGATCCGATGCGCAAAATCTAACTTGTCAGTAAAGCCTATCGACTAACGTACTTTTTTGGAGCCTGTCACCGTGAGCCATATCGGACTTGAGCAAACCCGTCCCTATCCGTTTACACGTTTAAAGAGTTTGTTTGCCGGGATCAATCCCGGTGACGGCGTCAAAAAGCACATTTCGTTGGGTATCGGCGAGCCGATGCACCCGTTGCCCGAGTGCATCCGTCAGGCGTTTGTCGACAATCTCGGCGCTATGAGCCACTACCCGTCGACAACCGGCATGCCGGAACTGCGCGAAGCCATTGCACGCTGGTGCGCACGTCGCTACGCCGTTGAATTGAATCCGGCTACGCAAATCGTGCCGTGCTTGGGCTCTCGCGAAGCGCTTTTTAGCCTTGTGCAGTCGCTTATCGACACCCGCAAGAGTCTGCCGGCCAAGCCCGCCGTGGTGATGCCGAGCCCCTTCTATCAGATTTACGAAGGTGCGGCATTTATGGCCGGGGCCGAAGCGCACTACCTGCCTTTGACCAAAGAAAACAACTTCACGATGGACTTGGCAAGCGTGGGCGAAGAAGTTTTGGCGCGCACCCAGCTCGTGTTTGTTTGCTCTCCGGGCAACCCCACCGGCAAAACCTTGGGGCTTTCCGACTGGAAGGTGCTCTTTGAACTGTCGGCCAAATACGGCTTTACGATTGCCAGCGACGAGTGCTACAGCGAAATCTATTTGGATGAAACCAAGCCGCCGTTGGGCGCATTGACAGCGGCCAAGATGCTTGGGATCGACGACTTTAAAAACATCGTCGTCTTTCAATCGTTAAGCAAGCGCAGCAATGCTCCGGGCATGCGCAGCGGCTTTGTGGCGGGCGACGCCGCCATCATGAAGGACTTTATCCTTTATCGCACCTATCACGGCTCTGCCATGAACCCGACCGTGCAGTTGGCAAGCATCGCCGCATGGAACGACGAAACCCACGTGCTCGAAAACCGCAATCTGTATCGTCAAAAGTTTGCCGTGGCCCAGCCCGTGATCGACAGCGTTCTCGAAGCACCCGTATCTGACGCGAGCTTTTATCTCTGGGCCAAGGTTCCGGGCGACGATCAGACGT
>JAUNOJ010000160.1 GCA_030531135.1 Sutterellaceae bacterium
GTTTGCCCCGGTTCGAACACCGGAACCGGCACGGACGCTTTGGCGCTGCGAGAGTCGGCTGCCAAAGCGGCATACATGCGATTGCTGTAGCGCTCGATGTTGGAAGCATTGAAGTCCATGGATTCGATGCGTACGTCGTCGGCTTCGGCACCGAGGCTTATGGCAATGACTTCGGCCTGCTGACGCGCCTGCATCACGGCGGCACGCATCAAGTCGTCTTGCACCTTTTGCTGGGCTTCGCGGCTTAACGTAAAGTTCACGCGTTCAAACGCGAAGTATTCGCCCACTTTCTGCGCCAAGGGGGCGGCGGCAGAAACGTCCTTGACCGTACCCGAAATATTCTGGCGCACTTCCCAACCGACGATCTTGGCCTGCTCGCCGTTTTTGGCCTGGCTGTAGCGCGGATAAGAGCTCATGGACTGGGTTTCGAATTCCACCGGCAAGCCCAAAGCCTTCAATTCCGTCAAACCTTTGTTAACGCGATCAATGACACGCTTGGTGGCCGTTGCCAAGTCCTTGTCGACTTCAACCGTGTAGAAATTGACGACAGCCTGGTCGTTAGCCAATTCGACCGTGGCGGTCACGGGCAACGTCACCACGGTGCCGTCTTTGCCGGTACGCACACCGTCGCCGGAGCCGGCAAAGGCAGACACGCTTGCCAAAGCCAAAATCGTCGAAACACACACTGCAGGAACCGTCACGCGCATTGCTTTCATTTTATTTTCCTCTTCGCTTGTTGTTGAATTTGTCTCGAGGTTTGAGCCCTCGTTTCTTGAGAAGAATTGTGGCATGTTCTTGCGTAAAGTCGCCGTCGGATGACGTAACAGGATTTAGCCAAAACGTTTCGACTGTTGCATTTGCGACCGCCGCCCGAGCATTTCGTAACATTTCCGAAAATGGAACAAGCAAAAACCCCGCCGGAGTTAACCGAACGGGGTTTTGCTTGAGGCCTTAGAAGCGACGAAAGTTTAGTGAACGCGATTAATCACGATCTTCACGCCCTTGGTACCCACGGCAACGTTGCCTTCGACCGTACCTTCAAGGTCGCCAACGCCAGCCATGAAGTTACCCGAGCGGCTCACGCGCGCTTCCATGATAACTTCTTCGACATCGTTTAAGGTCTTCATGCCCATGCCCATGACGCTGGAGCTGTCCAGATAGAATTCGCGCGGCAAATCCTTGACCTTAAAGCTCATGAACGCCACCGGCATCTTGCTGCCCGTCACGGGACGCGCAAACACAAAGACCGTGTCGTTGGGCTTGGCCTTGTCGGCAACTTCGGGGGCAAGTTCAACCGTACCGCTGATAAAGCGCTGAGATGCGTCGATCTTGGCCTTGCCGTCTTGGTTGCCGCCGCTTTGAGCTTCCAAAGCCTGCATGCTGGCGTATTCGCCCGGGGGCAAACCGCCCATACGACGGGCCTGTTCGATGTTTTCATTGATCTGGCGCCATTCTTCGCTGCCCTTGTCAACGTCTTCGAGCATGCGAGACCAGTATTCGACCGCACCCTTGTAGTCTTCCTTGTCAAAGCAAAGCGTGCCCATCAAGGCAAGCGCCTTCCAGTGCTTGGGATCGAGCTTCAAGGCTTCTTCGATCAACTCTTTCGGGCGACCGTCCAGACTGCCGTTTTGCGCGGCTGCCATCACGTCGGCCCAGTCGGCCAAAACATCCGGGTTGTTCGGAATGAGACGCGCGACCTGTTCGAACGCTTCAGAGCTCTTCTGCCAGTTCTTAAACGAGGCATTGGCCTTGGCAAGCATCATCCAACCGTCGATGTTGTCGGGCTGCTCTTTCAAGCGATCTTCGATGATTTTGATCTGTTCGAGAACTTCGGCGTCGCTGTGCTGGCCCGACATGGCGGCCTGCTGGTTCTGCGCACGCGTAAAGTCCGGATCCATGGCAATGGGCGTACCGATTTCAAGATAAATCAAGAATGCGGCCACGGGCACCAAAACCGTCAAAACGCATGCGGCATAAAAACCCTGACGACCCGAGACGCGCTTGACGTCTTCGCCGCCCTTGGTTTCTTCCAACACGCGCGTTTCGATTTCAGAGCGCGTTTCTTCGTATTCTTCGGCGGGCATATTGCCTGCCTTGTATTCGGCTTCGAGTTCGGCAAACTGCTGGCGCAAAAGCGTCAGGTTGGCGGCGCGTCGCTGCGCGTCGTCATCCGTTTCGGTTTTGCGTACCAAAGGCCAAACGATCAAAGCCAGGGCCACCAAAACCATCACGGCGGCAAGGCTGATAAATGCAATCAACACGATTTATTTCTCCTTTGTCACCGATTATTTGTCACCCATGCGAAGCAGTTCTTCGGCCTTTTTCTTTTCATCCGGGCTCAAAGTCTTGGGCGCCTGATCGGTCGTCGTCTTGCGACGGCGAACGTTGATGTAAAAGGCAAGCAATGCGCCGATAAAAAGCACCAAGGGTCCGACCCACAAAATCACGGTCGAAGCCTTAAAAGGCGGGTTGTAGAGCACGAAGTCGCCGTAGCGCTGCACCATGTAGTCGATAATTTCCTTGTCGGTACGACCGGCATTGATCTGTTCGATCACTTGGTTACGCAAATCGACGGCAAGTTCCGCATTACTGTCGGCAATGGACTGGTTTTGGCACACCAAGCAGCGCAACTGTTCGGAAATGCCCAACACGCGCTTGTGTTCGACCGGATCGAAATCGGTGGCGGCGGCCTCTTTATGTTCGACCGCCTGAGGCGCTTGCGCTAAAGCAGGCGTATTCAAACCCCAAGCCAAGCAAGAAAGGGCGCCGGCAACAGCCAAGAAACGATTCAAAGATTTCATCATTTTCTCCCCTTTCTTTACTGAGCTTCCAAGTGATCCACGATGGGCTTGACGTCTTTGGTCCAGATCTCTTCGGTCATGGGGCCGATCACCTTGTAGCGAATCACGCCCGTTTTGTCGATCACGAAGGTCTCCGGTGCACCGTACACGCCAAAGTCGATGGCGGTACGGCCGTCGGCGTCGACCAAAATTTCATCGTAGGGGTTACCCAAGCTCTGCAACCATGCGCGAGCCATTCTGGGCTTGTCGCGATAGTTGTAGCCGATGAAAACGGTCTTCACGCCCTGGTTTTTCAACTGAACGAAATAAGGATGTTCGTACTGGCAGGCTTCGCACCACGAAGCCCAGACGTTCATCAGGTAGACCTTGCCCAACATGTCCTTTTTGGTGACGGTACGACCGTCCATGGTGGGCAAAGCGTATTCGGGTGCGGGTTTGTCGATCAAAGCCGAGGGCACCTTCTTGGGATCCAAGTACAGACCCCAGAAAAGGAACACGCACACGAACAAAAAGATAATGAGCGGAATCAGATACTTCAATCGCATGATTTAAGCCTCCGTTGCAGCCTTTTGAGCGGTCTTATTCTTACGCACGCGATAACGGCGATCGAGCATGGCGATAAAGCCGCCCAAAGCCATCACGATGGTGCCCCACCAAATCCAAGCCACGAAGGGCTTGTGGTAAGCGCGCACGATCCAAGCGCCGTCGCCCACCGGTTCACCCATGCTGACATAAACGTCGCCGGTGATGCCGTGGCGAATGGCGGCTTCGGTCATGGGCATGGAGCGAGAACCGAAGTAGTTGCGCTTTTCGGGATGAAGCACCGCAATTTCCTTACCGTCCTTGGTGACGGTGAATTCGCCGCGCGTAGCCGTATAGTTTTGGCCGCGCACTTCCTGCGTGCCGTTAAACACATAGGTGTAGCCCGAAACCGTGACTTGTTCGCCCGGCAACATCTTGACATTGCGTTCGGCCGGATAGCCCTTGACGAGCGCCACACCGATCACAAACATCGCCACGCCCAAGTGCGCCAGATTCATGCCCCAGAAGGCGCGCGGGAACTTGAAGATGTTGGCAAAGAAATTGCCCTTCATGTTGCGAGCGCGTTCGCGGAAGCTGTCGATCGTGGTAAAGGCCACCCAGAAGGCAAGCGTCATGCCCACAAAGACCCACGTGCTCCAGCCGCCCATCAAAATCGGGGTGGCAGCGCCCAAGGCCAACGAGAGAGCCAAAATAAACCACAAGCGCTTGGCAAGCCAGTTGGGATCGGCTTCCTTCCAGCGGGCAAAGGGAGCCACACCCAAAAGGAACAGCATCGGCAACATCACGGGACCGAAAACGGCGTCAAAGTAAGGGGGCCCCACGGAAATCTTGCCGGCGTTCAAAGCGTCCAGGAACAAGGGATAGAGCGTACCCAAAAGCACGGCACCCATGGCCACGAACAAAAGGACGTTATTGACCAACAGCATCGATTCGCGAGACACCATCGAGAAGTTGCCGCCCAAACCCACGGTCGGCGCTCTCCAAGCAAACAAGAGGAAAGACAAGCCGATCACGATAATGAGGAAGGCCAAGATGAAGATACCGCGCTCCGGATCCGTTGCAAAGGCGTGCACCGAGGTCAAAATACCCGAGCGCACCAAGAATGTGCCCAAAAGCGAAAGGCTGAACGTGACGATGGCCAAGAGCACGGTCCAAATC
>JAUNOJ010000161.1:0-2573 GCA_030531135.1 Sutterellaceae bacterium
GCACCGGCTGCGGGCTTTGCACATGGAGTTGTCCCACACAGGAACCGACAATCAATATCGTCGATCGAAAAGCGGTGTTGGGACGCATTGGAGATCACTATCGCCTCGGTTGGAAAGACGAGCAGCCGCACCATCCTCAGGTTCAGTCTGCGCCCAAAGCGCCGACACCTGAAGAAAGTTCGGCGCCGGGCGGCCTGGATTACTTGAACAATATGGAAGACCCGACATTATGAGTACGCAAAACGAATTTGCGACCCGGAAATCGGGACGCGCTCCAAAGTCCGAGACCCCAAACCGCAAGCGCTTGTTGATGGTCAACATCGTGCGTCGCGTATTGCAATTGACCGTTTTGACGCTTTTTGTCGGCACCGCTCGCTTGGGCTGGACGCTTTTGGGAGCGCCGTTACTTTCGGGCGACTTTTCGGCGAGTTTAATGGCCGGGCTCGTACCTTTAACTGATCCCTTTGCCACCTTGCAAAAGCTCGTTGCAGGCCACGCGCCCGAACTTACGATGATCACGGGCGCCTTGATTGTCTTGGCGCTTTACATCATTTTGGGCGGGCGCGTCTTTTGCGGTTGGATGTGTCCCATGAATATGGTGACCGATTCGGCCGCCTGGTTGCGTGAAAAAGCGGGGTTGCGTGCCGACATGGTGCGCATTCATCGCCATACGCGCTATGCGCTGTGCGTCGCGAGCTTAGTAGCATCCGTCATCACAGGCGCAGCTGCCTTTGAGTGGGTGAGCCCGCAAGCACTCCTGTGGCGCGAAGCCGTCTGGGGTGTGGGCTTGGGCTTCATCTCGGCCGTGCTCGGTATCTTTACATTCGATTTTTTGGTTGTACCCAGAGGCTGGTGCGGTCACCTGTGTCCGCTCGGCGCCTTTTGGTCTGTTGTCGGCAAAGTCGGTGTTTTAAAACCCGTTTTTGACGACTCTCGTTGTACGCGTTGCGGGCTGTGTCTCAAACCCTGCCCCGAACCTCATGTATTGAACTTTCAGCGTACCGCCCAAATCGGTTTCATCGCCTCGGGCGAATGTACCGGGTGCGGACGCTGCGCTGCCGTTTGTCCAGAAAACGCCATTCGTTTTGCACCGCGTTTTTCTGCCAAGGCAGCCCCAAAAGAAAACAATTAGACCCAGTAAGGAGAGAATCCTATGAAAAAACTTCTTCTTTGCGCCTTTGCCGCCACAGGCCTTATCGCCGGCTGTGCTGCTACCGTGGGCGACCCCGTCGATATAGACAAGATGAGCTTGGAACAAACCAGCCCCTTTGAAGTACCGACCCCCGAAGCTTTTGAACTCAATGCCGGTCAGTATCGCGAAACGCAATTGGGGGCACCGGCCATGATTCCGCATGCCATCAACAACTACCCCATCACGCAAGATCGCAACATGTGCGTGATGTGCCACGGCAATACCGCCAAAATTGATGCACCCAAAGTCAAGGGCCAAGCCACGGCCATGCCCTCCACGCACTGGACCAAGGTCGACGGCAAGTTCGTGATGCAGCCCTCTCGCCACGAATGCACGCTGTGCCATGCGCCGCAAGCCAATGTGCAACCGTTGGTCGATACGACGCACTAATCGGTCTTAGCTGACCAAAAATCTATGAGAACGCGCGGGTTTTGCACTTGCGCGTTCTTTTTTGTGTATCCTTAGCCGCAATCCCGAATTTTTGCGCAACACGTGTTGCAATCCCGAAAAAAATGAAGAAAAAAGTTGTTATCGGCATGAGCGGCGGCGTCGACAGTGCCGTCAGTGCCTATCTGTTAAAAGAAGCCGGATACGACGTCACCGGTCTTTTTATGAAAAACTGGGAAGACGATGACGATTCCGAGTACTGCTCGAGCCGCCAAGACTTCTTGGACGCGGCAAGTGCGGCCGACGTGATCGGCATCGACTTAGAAGCCGTCAACTTTGCCAAAGAATACAAAGAGCGCGTCTTTTCCGACTTTTTGCGCGAGTACTCGGCAGGACGTACCCCAAACCCAGATGTGCTGTGCAACGCCGAAATTAAATTCAACGCCTTTTTGGATCACGCCATGGCCATGGGGGCCGAGTGCATCGCCACCGGCCACTACGCGCGCGTGCGCGAAACGGATCACGGCTTTGAATTACTGCGAGGCTTAGACGAAACCAAAGATCAAAGCTACTTTTTGCATCGCTTAAACCAAGCGCAGCTCTCCAAAGCCATGTTCCCGGTTGGGGAACTTCGCAAAACCCAAGTGCGTGAAATTGCGCAGAAGTTGGGCTTGTCGGTCGCGGGCAAAAAAGACTCCACCGGCATTTGCTTTATCGGCGAGCGCCCCTTTAGAGAGTTTTTGAATCGCTATTTGCCCACGCACCCCGGTCCCATTTGCCGAGACGACGGCAAAGTGATCGGTGAGCATGTGGGATTGAGTTTCTATACGTTGGGTCAGCGCAAAGGCATCGGTATCGGCGGCAGCCAAGAAGGTAACGGCGAACCATGGTTTGTGGCGCGCAAAGACATGGCGACCAACACCCTTTGGGTGGTTCAGGGGCACGATCATCCTTGGCTCAATACGCACGAATTAACCGTTGTGAATACGAGCTG
>JAUNOJ010000161.1:2583-4480 GCA_030531135.1 Sutterellaceae bacterium
GGTATCGGGTACGGCGCCCACGGTTGACACTGAAGTCACTGTCAAAACCCGCTACCGTGCCCCCGACGGCGCCTGCCGCATTGCGGGTACGACAGACACCACTATCGACTTGGCCTTCCCCGTGCCGCAGTGGGCGGCTACGCCGGGACAAAGCGCCGTGCTCTACGCTGGCGAAGTGTGTCTGGGCGGAGGCTTTATCGATACGATCGACAATTGCGACCTGCCGGAAATTCAGCACCCGGAAGTTAAGAAAAAGAAGCGTCGTCGCGCCAAAAAGCCCGACATCATCTCCGCCTAACCCTTCGTTTTTTTTCGATGCGTCAGATTTTTCAGTCTTTGCCTTGGATTCACGCTGCCGAGCCCGATTTTCTCGTCAAACTCTACGAGGAATTGGGCGTTGTGCGCCATGTGAAAAAAGGCGAAGTTCTGAAAAGCGGCGGCCAAACTCCGAGGCTCTTTTATCTCAAAAAAGGGCTTTGCGCGTACCTCATTGCCGAACAGGCCAAGGGACGCCCTTCGGTCTTAAGCCTCATTGTGCCCGGGCGCACCATGGGCGACTTGACGTGCTTAACGCAAGACCAGGTCAACGTCTTTTCGGTGGCTTGGCAAAAGTCGGACGTTCTCGAAGTCGATGTGGCGCAGCTCTACGCCCGCATTGAATCGACGCCGAGCCTCATGCGTCAGTTGGCGCTTCACTTGGTTCGAAAACAAGAGTCGCATTTGGAAGGCATGGTTGCCAACTTTACGCTTTCGGCCGACAAGCGCCTGAAAGTCTTTTTGCGTGTCTTGATTGAGAGCTATGGCCTTGAGCTCAAGCCCCACGACAATGTGGTGCCGTTATTGCTCACGAATGAACAGATTGGGCTTGTGACCAACCTCACCCGTGTGTCGGTATCGCGCATCTTTTCTCAGTGGCAGGAAGCGGGGCTCATGCGTAAAAACGGCAAAACACTCTTGGTGGAAAAGGCGCTTTTCGATGACGTTTACGATTGGCTGACTCGATAACTTGAGTCGGTTTCTACAAAAATAATTCGGCGCTCGTTTCTTCTAAGAGAAAATCGAGCGCCGATGCGTTGGTGAGCCGTGGGTATGGTCGGCTCACGTGTTTCAAGTCATCGAATTACTTCTTGGACTTGGCGTACTTCACTGCATTTTCGGCAGCGATGCGACCGGAGTTGACGGCCCAAGCGATGGTGGAGCCTGCCATCAACAAGTCGTAGCTGTCACCGTACATGCCGCCCACATCGTTACCGGCACAGTAGAGACCGGGAATCGGCGTGCCGTCTTGGCTCACGACTTCAAAGCGTTCATTGGACTTGATGCCGCCCAAGGTGCCCAAGCTCGTTGCCACGGACTGAATGGCGTAGAAGGGGCCTTTCTTGACAGAGCGCAGGTATTGCGGTTCTTTGGCAAACTGGCCGTCGTGGCGAATTTCGGCAAAGCCGTTATATTCGTCCACGGTCTTTTTCAACGTGTCGTAGTCCATGCCGGTCTTCTTGGCAAGTTGCTTCAGACTCGAAGCCTTCACGGCCCAGCCTGCCTTTTCAGCTGCCGGCCACTCTTTGTCAAACTTATCCAACTTGGTCGCCACAGGCACCATCACGCCCACGCCCAAGTCGATACCGGATTCCTTGACCATGTAGTCCAGCGTCTGCTGATCGTAAACAACCCACATCTTGCCGCCGATGCGCTCCAGAGCGTTGCCGGCAAAGGGCCAGTTGAGCATGATCGTTTCATCGCAGAAGCGATTGCCCTTGGGATCGAGCCAAAGGTGGGGCTGCTTGGCGGTAGCCGCCACGTGATTGGTCGTGCCCACGCCCTTGGGACCCGGACGATAGCTTGCCTGCACTTCGACGCCGTCCTTGCCGCCGCCCGCAGCCCAGGCCATCTTGATGCC
>JAUNOJ010000162.1 GCA_030531135.1 Sutterellaceae bacterium
TTCTGTTCTTTCCTCTAGAATTGAGATGCGATAGTGACCGATGAGACACGACTTTGATTTGGACGACTTGCTCGCCAATACCGGCACCTGCCATTTTGCCTTGCCGCGCTTTGCCGATGCCGACAAGGCGACTTTCGTCTTTCACAAAAACATAGATCACATCACTTGGGGTTTTCTCTCCGTGCTCTCAAAGAGCCCCGTCACGCTCGCGCAAACCCAAGCGATTCTCAACGGCCAAGCTGTGGAAAACCTCTCGATCGAAGCTCTTTTGCAGGTCAAACAATATGGCGAGGCCGCCAAGGAGCTGATCCGACAGTTACAGACCCGCACGTTTGATATCAATATTTCAAACGTTCTCCGTCTGCACGCGTTAGTCACCGGCCGCGATCACTGCTTTGATCCGATTGACGACATCGATGACGAAGGCTTGGTATTACTCAAGGAACGCTTCACTGACACCAAAGATCGAGCGATCGCTCTCTTTGCTTACATGGCGCGCAAACGCCTCTTCGAAAAAGGCAATCTGCGCACTGCATCTCTAATGATGAACGGTTGTTTGATGCAGGCAGGATTTTGGCCGATCACGATCCCTCAACACCACTCCCCTGAGTTTCGAGCGTTACTGCAAGCCTACGTTGACACAGGCGACGCAACACCGGTAAGAATCTTTTTCTCGCGCATCGTCCCCGAGCTTTATCCCGATCCGGGCATTACAATCGAGTAACAATCTTGGCCCCAAAAAACTTCGGGCGAAGCACCTCAAAGACGCTTCGCCCGTTTTGTTTCTTATTCTTGCTTCTTAGACCATGTAGGCAAAGATCATGATGCCGATCATGGTAAAGGACAAGGCGAGTTTAATCGCCGTTCCCGCCAGCATCCCGACCCAGGTCGCCCACCCGACGTTGGTGGCGATGCGAAGGTCTTTCTTGGCGATATATTCGCCCACAAAGGCACCGATCAAAGGCATGAAGAGAATACCGAAGATGCCCATAAAAAGCCCGAGGATGGTGCCCACAAGACTGCCGGCAAGGCCATATTTGGAGGCGCCCGCCTTTTGCGCGCCCATCGTCTGCGCCACCCAGTCCACGGCAAAGCCGATCACGGTCAATATGCCCAGAATCACCAGTGTGATCCAAGTGATTTCTTGGTAATCGTCGATAAAGGCAATGATCCAAGCCCCCACAAAGATCATGGGAATACCGGGCAGAGCCGGAATGACGGTGCCGGCCACACCCACGGCAATCAGACACACGGCCACGGTCCACAGACCGATATCGAGCCAAGGGATACTGCTCAAGGTTTCAAGCATTGTCGTTGTTCCTGTTATTTCGGTTAGTCGCCAAGCCCCGGCGGAACATCGGCGTCTCTAACCAGATTGTCAAAGCGCGTGAACTGACCGTCAAAGCGCATTTCGATCGTACCGGTGGGGCCGTTACGTTGCTTGCCGATAATGATTTCGGCTATGTTGGGATCGCCCGTTTCTTTGTTGTAAACCCAATCGCGGTAAATAAACATGATGATGTCGGCATCCTGTTCGATAGCGCCGGATTCGCGCAAGTCGCTCATCATGGGGCGCTTGCTCGGACGTGCGTCCACCGAGCGGTTGAGCTGCGAGAGCGCAATCACGGGCACTTCGAGTTCTTTGGCCAAGCTCTTTAATCCGCGCGAGATTTCGGAGAGTTCCGAGCTGCGGTTTTCGCTTGAAGTCTTGGAGCCTGAGCCCGACATCAACTGCAGGTAGTCGACCACGATCAAGGCCAAGGGACCGGTTTTGCGCACCAAACGGCGTGCGCGCGAGCGCAGTTCGTTGACGGTCAAGCCCGGGGTATCGTCGATATAAAACGGAGCCTTGCTCATCAAATCGACCGTTTGCGTAAAGCGTGCCCATTCATGGTCTTCCAAGCGGCCGCGACGCATTTTTTGCGCGTCAATACGACCTACTGAACAAATCAAACGCTTTGCGAGCTGTACCGAGCTCATTTCCATAGAAAAAACGGCTACGGGCATCTTTAAGGAAAGCCCGGCGTGTTCTGCCATATTCATGGCAAAAGACGTCTTACCCATAGAGGGACGTCCGGCAATAATGATCAAGTCCCCCTTTTGAAGCCCTGTAGTCATTTCGTCAAGTTTCTTAAAACTCGTGGGCAAACCGGTGACGTCGTCTGCACTTTGCATTTCCTGCAACTGCTGCAATTCGCGCGTGACGTCGGCGGCCAAAAGGTTTAAGGGCTGAAAGCCGCTCTTACCCTTGTTGGAGCGCTCGTCAATGGCAAAAACGGCAGCCTGGGCCGCATCCAGCAGTTGCGGCACGTCGGCGCCTTCGGGAGACAATGCCGATGTGGCTATGCCTTCGCCGGCAGAAATCAACTGGCGCAAAATCGAGCGGTCGCGCACGATTTCGGCATAGCGACGAATGTTGGCCGCAGCCGGCGTTGCGTTCACAAGACTGTTGAGGTAAGGGATGCCGCCCACTTCCTGAGCCTTGCCCTCGGCTTCGAGTTCGCCGTAGACCGTCACGATATCGGCCGGACGCCCGGCAGAGCACATCTCCTGAATCTTTTCATAGATGATGCGATGGTCGCGCCGATAGAAGTCTTCGGGCAACACGACGTCTGCCACCAAGTCAAAGGCATTGTTATCAAGCATCAGGCCGCCCAAGACGCTCTGCTCGCTTTCAATGGATTGAGGGGGACGGCGCAGCGCCGCAACTTCCGGATCGGGCGAATCCAGGGGAGCAAGACCTGCAATATCGATATCGTCTGTCATAGCAAACTCAAAAGTGATTTCTTCGCGATAGGTGGGAGAGGAATATTAGCCGATTTCGCCCTCTGTCATTTGCAGAAAACGTTTCGAAATTTTTCCCCGCCAATAGACGCAAAAAAAGCCGGAAAAACACCTCGACGAAGAAGTGTTTTATCCGGCTCAATCAGGCAAAGCCTGAGGCCCTATTAGGCTTCGGCAACAACCTTCACGACGATGTCGGCCGTGATGTCGGTCAACAAGCCGATGGTGATGGTGAATTCACCCACGGACTTGATGGCGCCGAGCGGCGTACGAACCTGGCTCTTCTTGATCTGGAAGCCGAGCTTGTCAACAGCTTCGGCGATGTCGGCGTTGGTCACAGAACCGAACAAACGACCGTCCACACCGGCCTTGCTGGTGATTTCAATGGTCTGACCATTGAGCTTACCGGCGACTTCCTGAGCAGCAGCGATACGATCGGCCTGAGCCTTTTCGAGTTCGGCGCGGCGAGCTTCGAATTCGGCGATGGCAGCCTTCGTAGCACGCTTGGCGTGGCCCTGAGGAATCAGGAAGTTACGAGCATAGCCGTCCTTAACCTTAACGACGGCACCCAAATCACCGAGGTGATTGATCTTTTCGAGAAGAATAACTTGCATGATTAACGGGTCCCCTGATTGTCAGTGTAAGGCAACAAAGCGAGGAAGCGAGCGCGCTTGATCGCGGTGTCGAGCTGACGCTGGTAGTGAGCCTTCGTACCGGTCAGGCGAGCCGGCATGATCTTGCCGTTTTCCTGAATGAAGTCGCGAAGGGTGTCGATGTCCTTGTAGTCGATCTGTTCGACGTGTTCAACCGTGAAACGGCAGAACTTCTTGCGCTTAAAGAGCGCATTCTGTTGATTGGCACGGCGGGGCTTGCCCTTACCTTTTGCACCAAAAGCCATTTTTCAACTCCTAATCTTTGAATTCCGTGATATGTACGGTCAGTCTTGAGCTTCTCAACGAGCGTGTGGCAAAAAAGCCTTTCATCTCGATTTGTTGTCCAACTGTCAGAGCGTTCAATCGAATCGCTACATCGGCAAAGGACAAAGCCGGAAAATCGAATTCAACCTTTCGTTCGGCGCCTGCTTCAAACTGCGTGCCGCAGTGATGAAACACTGCTTCAAACACCGCAATGCCTGCCGGCGTATAGCGCAACTCTTTCTTTTCGATCAACGTTGCGCGGATTTGAACTTGATTGACCGGTGTTTCCACCCGAAAACTCGACCCTACAAAAATATTTGTGAATTAAGCCTGAGCCGGAGCTTCTTCAGCCTGTTCGGGCTGGGCTTCGGCGGCAGCCTCGACGGCGGCCTTCTTGGCTTCTTCCTTTTCAACAACCTTCATCATGACGGAAGGAGCGGTTTCGGCCTTCTTGGTCTTGACGACGAGGTGACGCAAAATGGCGTCGTTGAAACGGAATCCGTTTTCGATTTCAGCAAGCGTGGCGTCCGTGCATTCGATGTTGAGGAGCACGTAGTGAGCCTTCACGAGCTTCTGGATCGGATAAGCGAGCTGACGACGACCCCAGTCTTCGATACGGTGAATCTGACCACCCTGTTCGAGGACGAGGTTCTTGTAACGTTCGATCATCGAGGGAACCTGTTCGGACTGATCCGGGTGCACGATGACGCACAATTCATAATGACGCATTGATTCCTCCTTACGGAAATAAGCCACCCGAGCGTCGTAT
>JAUNOJ010000163.1 GCA_030531135.1 Sutterellaceae bacterium
GGTTCCGCCGAAAAGCCCGATGCCGCGTTCGATCGTTGTACTCATCGCGTAATCTGCGTTGTGAAAACTTCGGAAATCGTTCCGTCGGCTCCGCTCAGAGCACCCACCCAAACGTATTCGGTGAAGCGATTTTCAAAGTAGGTATACGTGCGTCGCGACACCCAAAAGTTCCAGCCGGCATCGTCTTTGTAACTTGCGGGCCCAATGTCTTGCGCCACTTCTCGAATGTTCATGCCGCTGGCGATCCGAGACAGATACACCGGTTCGAAGTGATCGTTGATCTTGCCGCAGTTTGCCGGGTTTTTAAACGTGCCCGGCGACATTTGCACTTCGGTCACCGTGTCTTGGCCCGAAGCGATAAACCAAAGACGCAGGGGCTTACCTTTGTTTTCGGCAGCCACGCACACCCAGTGGCGTGCTTTCTTGTCTTCACCTTCGGTATACACCGGTGCACGAGCAATGGCGGCAACGTCGTTTAAGCGCGAGCTCTCCAACACCACCACCGTTTCACCCAAGACCACGGGGGTGGCGGGTGAGACCGTATAGGTGCTGCGGGCGTTCATGAGTGTGGCCGGATAGCTGAAGGGTTCGTCTTCAACGGGCACAACAACACCGTCTTGTGCGACGCAAGCAACGGACGCAAGCGTTGCGCAAAGTGCCGCCAGCGCGGATTGAGTGAACTGTTTCAAGCCCGAAGTCAATTGAAAAACCCTTTAAAAAATTGCAAAGCCCCGAAGATGCACGTACAACTTCGGGGCGAAGCGCTAACCAAACGTTAGGAGTGCGTCGAGTCGATTACTTTTCGCGTGCAATGGCACGGTAACCGATATCGCGACGCATCTGGCATCCGTCAAAGTGTACCTGATCGGCGGCTTCATACGCACGCTTTTGCGCTTCAGTGATGTTTGCTCCCAAACCGACGGCACACAACACGCGACCGCCCGAGACAACGCAGTTGCCTTCGGCGTCCGTTGCGGTGCCCGCATGAAACACCACGTGACTGTCGTCTTCGGCAGGCAAATTCGTGATGACGGCACCCTTTTGCGGAGCTTCGGGGTAGCCGGCGCTCGCGAGCACCACGCCCAAAGCGGCGCGCGTATCCCACGTCAACGTGGCCTTATCCAATTCGCCCTTGGCAGCGGCCAACAGCGTCTGGTAGAAATCGCCCGTAATGCGGCTCATGATGGGCTGCGTTTCCGGATCGCCCATACGGCAGTTAAATTCCAAGGTCTTGGCGGTGGGCTTGCCGTCCTTATCCGTGCCGATCATCAATCCTGCGTACAAAAAGCCCGTGTAGACGATGCCGTCTTCGGCCATGCCGCGAACCGTGGGTTCGATAATGGTCTTCATGGCCAAATCGTGGATTTCGGGCGTAACGACCGGAGCGGGAGAATAAGCACCCATACCGCCCGTGTTGGGACCCTGATCCTGATCCAACAAGCGCTTGTGGTCTTGGCTCGTTGCCATCGGCAAAACATGCTCGCCGTCAACCATGACGATGAAGCTTGCTTCTTCGCCGGTCAAGAATTCTTCGATCACGACGCGTGCACCGGCGTTGCCGAATTTATGATCGCCCAACATGTCGTCCACAGCCTTGTGGGCTTCGTCTTCGGTCATGGCAACCACCACGCCCTTACCGGCAGCCAATCCGTCGGCCTTCACCACAATGGGCGCGCCCATGCGGCGGATGTATTCGTGGGCGGGTTCGATTTCGCTAAAGGTTTCGTAGTCGGCCGTCGGGATCCCTTTGCGCTTCATGAAGGCTTTGGCAAAGTCTTTGGAGCTTTCCAATTGGGCGGCTTCTTTGGTGGGTCCGAAAATCAAAAGGCCGGACTCACGGAACAAATTCACCACGCCCTTGGCCAAGGGGGCTTCGGGGCCCACCACGGTCAAATCTACGGCGTTGTCGCGCGCAAAGTCGCGCAAGGCTTCGATGTCGGTGATTGCGACATTGGTCAAACGGCTGTCCAAAGCGGTGCCGGCGTTGCCCGGAGCAACATACACGGTATCAACGCTTTGAGATTGAGCCAAACGCCAAGCGATGGCGTGTTCACGGCCGCCACTGCCGATTACGAGAACTTTGGTCACGGTAACTCCGAGAAAAGTAGGATGCAAATACTGAGGAATCGGGGACATTAAGACCGACCCCTACAATCTTTGCCGTAATTGTAATGGGCTTGAGAGGTTCTGCCTAATCGAAATGCCGAAATACCGAGCTTTTCTGTCGAAGCGACGTAGCCCTTATACGCCTATATACACTCATATACACCGATATACTCGCTTATACATTGGTATACATGCATATATTTGGATATAAGTGTCCGCAGAAACACACTCAGTACGACAAAAATGCAAAACCTCCCACCGAAAGAATCAATGGGAGGTTACGTCCCCGCGACCGAGTCATTTTGACCGGTTTGGGGCAAGGGCAGTGTTTTGCGACAGATTACTCTTCGTCAAACACTGCGCTCGTGTAAACGTGGCTTACGTCGTCCAAGTCTTCGAGCGCATCGATCAAGCGCTGCATCTTGGCGGCGTCGTCCCCCGTCAATTCGATTTCGTTCAAAGGCTTCATCGTCACTTCGGAAGAAACCGGGGTCAAGCCCTTGGCTTCGAAAGCCTTGGAAACGTCGTCAAAAGCAGCGGGTTCGCAAACGACTTCGATGGAGCCGTCTTCGGCGGTCACGACGTCGTCGGCACCGGCTTCAAGAGCGGTTTCCATCACTTCGTCTTCGCTCGTGCCCGGGGCAAAGAGGAATTCACCGCAGTGACGGAACTGGAAGGAAACGGAACCTTCGGTGCCGAGGTTGCCGCCGTGCTTGGTTAAAGCATGACGCACATCGGCCACGGTACGGGTACGGTTGTCGGTCGTGCAGTCGATGATCAAGCTGGCGCCGCCCACACCGTAACCTTCGTAACGGATTTCTTCGTAGTTCACGCCTTCGAGCTGACCCGTGCCCTTCAAAATGGCGTTCTGGATCGTATCCTTGGGCACGTTGCCTTCGCGAGCCTTGAGCATGGCCTGACGCAAACGGGAGTTCATGTCGGGATCGCCGCTTCCGCCCACGCGAGCGGCAACGATGATTTCACGAACGAGTTTGGTCCAAAGGTTGGAGCGCTTGGCATCCTGACGGCCTTTACGATGCTGAATATTGGCCCATTTAGAGTGTCCAGACATGACGGTCCTTCTGTAAATATAAGTATGTGTTTGGATTGCCGAGATGTAATGCCTCGGCAGTCGGAAAAAATTCGAGGTGCAATATTTTAGTCTTTGTTGACGAAATGCGAAAGTCCGGAGAGCGAGTATGGCAAACTTGAGCCTTCTGAAAGACAGGATTTCGCACCAACCGGAAGTGTCTAAAATCGAACGCAAAACACCCAAAAAGTAGAAGATAACGCCTTATCTTCCAATCTTCTAAGAAGATCGGAAGATTCATCGGTAAAGCACGTTTTGGCAAAAATTAGTCTTCGATCTCAAGCTTTTGCGCCTTCTCGCAAATCTCATAAATAAGTGCGAGTGCTTGGCGCGGCGTCAAATCGTCAACGTTCACACCTTTGAGTTCGTCAACCAACTCACGCAATTCGGGGGCCATAACAGCTTGAGGTTCGGGCTCGTCAAACGTTTGCGGCACGATCGGATTGGCAAAAAGGTCCAACTGGGGGCCCGAGCTAGTAGCGTGCGATCTTGCTTCAAGTTCAGCCAATATCCCGCGCGCACGACGAATGACGCGAGAGGGCATACCGGCCAAATGAGCCACGGCAATACCGTAAGACTGGCTTGCCGGACCGTCCTTCACATCGTGCAAAAACACAATGCCTTTCTTACTTTCTTGTGCACACACGTGCACGTTTATCACTTCCGGACACGTGCTCGAAAGCTGCGTCAATTCAAAGTAGTGCGTGGCAAAAAGCGTCCAACTGCGAGAGACTTCGGCCAAGTCCTGCGCGATGGCGGCAGCCAAACTCAAACCGTCAAAGGTCGACGTCCCGCGCCCGATTTCGTCCATCAGTACCAAAGAGCAATCGGTGGCTTGATGCAAAATGGCGGCCGCTTCCGTCATTTCCACCATAAAGGTCGAGCGCCCGCGTGCCAAATCGTCCGAAGCGCCGATACGCGTCAAAATCTTATCCACTGCGCCTAGACGAGCGCTTGCGGCCGGCACAAAACTGCCCGCATAAGCCAAAAGCGCAATCAAGGCGACCGAGCGCATATAGGTGGACTTACCGCCCATGTTGGGACCGGTAATGACCATTAAGCGGCGTCCGGGCACGAGCATGCAGTCGTTGGGCACATAGTGCTCCAACATGTGTTCGACCACCGGGTGGCGGGCTTGCGCGATTTCAATGCCGGGCGTGGCGGTCAATTCCGGTCGGCACCAACGCGCGGCCGAGGCGTGTCGCGCAAAAGCGTCCAAAACGTCTACGGTCGAGATGGCGGCGGCTGTGGCCATC
>JAUNOJ010000164.1 GCA_030531135.1 Sutterellaceae bacterium
TCGATCGCGGTGAAAAAGCGGTGATCGATACCCGCAACGCCATGTATGCCAAGGATATGAAAGAGCCTTGGTGGATCGACTATACGGCAGGGCTTTTCCCGGCATTTTTGGTCGTGTTTGTCTTCCGTAGCTTCCTGTTTGAACCCTTCCGCATTCCGTCGGGTTCGATGTTGCCCACGCTTTATATCGGCGACTTCATCTTGGTCAACAAATACGACTACGGCATTCGCGTGCCGGTGTTAAACACCAAGTTGATTCCGGTGGGCTCTCCCGAGCGCGGCGACGTCGTGGTCTTCAAGTACCCGATGGACGAGTCTGTCGACTACATCAAGCGTGTGGTGGGTTTGCCCGGCGACACGGTGCAGTACATCAATAAGAAACTGACGATTAACGGCGAACCGGTTCAGTATGAAGCCGTGGGCGACTGGGTCGATCCTTTCAGCATGACCACTTTGACGGAAAGCCGTGAAAATCTGGCCGGCGTCGAGCACCGTACGGTGGTTGACGACAGAATGCCTGCCGGTCTTCGCGGTCGTCCCTACGATCGAGTCGGCAACGGTTGCCGCTACTACGAAAACGGTTTCGTTTGTAAGGTTCCCGAAGGTCAGTACTTCGTCTTGGGTGACAATCGAGACAACAGCGAAGACAGCCGCTATTGGGGCTTTGTCGAAGACCGTCAGTTGGTCGGCAAGGCTGTCCTGATTTGGGCTAATTTCAGTGAAATGAGTCGGGTGGGCGGAATTGACTAGCAATAAAAAATTGACCAAAGCCCGTGTGCTGGTGCCGGTTGAAGAATTGGAAAAGCGCATCGGCTATACGTTTACCAACCGTGCGTTGGTGGAACGCGCTTTGACGCATCGCAGTTTTTCGCAAGACCATAACGAACGTCTGGAATTTTTGGGCGACTCGGTTTTAAATTGCGTCATCGGGCAAGCACTGTTTTTGCGCGACAAACATTTTGACGAAGGTGTGCTTTCGCGTGCGCGCGCCAATTTCGTGTGCGAAAAGTCGCTCTATGAAATTGCCAAGACACTGGAGTTGGGTAGCTTCATTCGCATGGGCGAAGGGGAACTGAAAACCGGCGGGATCGAACGCCCGTCGATTTTGGCCGATGCTTTGGAAGCCGTTTTCGGTGCCGTCTTTATGGAAGGCGGTTTCGAAAAAGCTCAGGAAGTGATTTTGCGCCTCTTTGAACCCGTGCTCTCGCCCGATCAGATGGCAGCAGACCGTTTAAGCAAAGACGCCAAAACGCTACTTCAGGAATGTCTGCAGAGCTTTCACTTTCCGTTGCCCGAATACAGCGTCGTCAAGGTGGAAGGTGCCGCACACAATCAACTGTTTTATTGCTCTTGCAAGATCGATCGTTTGAATATCGAACATATCGGAACAGGCAAAAACCGTCGTGCAGCCGAACAGGAAGCTGCCGCCATGGTGCTTGACGTCGTGCGTCAGCGCGCGCATAAATAGAGAAGGAGTCGTAAATGAGCGAAAATGAAAAAGACGTTGTCAACGACGACTTCGAAGCGATGTTGGCCGCAGCAGGTGCCACGACGCCGTCGGTTCCCGAAGGTTTTCGTTGCGGCTATGTGGCCGTCGTCGGGCGCCCCAACGTCGGCAAATCCACATTGATCAACGCCATGGTGGGGGAGAAGGTTTCGATCACGTCGAAAAAGCCCCAAACCACGCGCGATCGCGTTTTGGGGGTGGTGACGACCGAAGACGCGCAGATCGTTTTTGTCGATACGCCCGGTTTTCAGTCGCGCTACAGCAATCAGCTTTTAAAGCGCATGAATCGCACGGTGAGAAATACGCTTGCCGATGTCGATGCCGTTTTGTTTGTGATCGATGCGGCCGGTTGGAAAGCCGACGACGAATTGGTGCTGCGCCTTTTGAACAAAGAGTCGCAAAACGTGATTCTGGTTTTAAACAAGATCGACCTCATTAAAGACAAGGGCAAGCTCTTGCCTTTGATGGCCGAATCCATGAAAAAGTTCCCGTTTGCGGCAATCGTGCCGATTTCGGCCGAAAAGTCCAAGATGCTGGGCGACTTAACGGACGAAATCAAGAAGTACCTGCCCGAATCCATGCCTTATTTCGATCCGGACCTTTACACCGACAAGTCGCCTCGCTTTATCGTGGCCGAAACGGTGCGTGAAAAGGCGTTCCGACTGTTGGGCGACGAGCTTCCCTATGGTGTGGCCGTCATGATCGAAAAGTGGGACGAAACCGAAGAGGGCGTTGAAATCGTCGCTTCCCTTTTGGTCGATCGCGAAAGTCATAAACCCATCGTGATCGGCGAGGGCGGTGCCAAGCTGCGCGAAATCGGTCGTTTGGCCCGAATGGACGTCGCCAAGCTTTTGGACAAACGCGTGCATCTGGAAATTTGGGTGCGCGTGCGTCGCGGTTGGAGCGACAACGCCAAGGTTTTGAAGACCTTGGGTTACGACTGATCCTTTCGCTCATCATGACGAAAACGCCGGTCATTGCGCCCGAAACGCAACTGTCGCCGCAGGCGGCGCTTCAAGCTTTGAGCATCGAACGCAGCCGCCCCAAGGCCAAATTGCGTGTGCACGAGGAGCCGGCGTTTGTCATTGCTACCTATCCTTGGAGCGAAACGAGTGTCATTGCCGAGCTTTTGACCGAGCACTACGGTCGCGTACCGGTTGTTGTCAAAGGCGCCAAGCGGCCTTATTCCAAGTTCAGAGGTTTGGTCAACGCCTTTACGCCGTTACTGGTGAATTTCGGCGGAGCAGGCGACGTCAAAAACCTGACGGAAGCCAAGTGGTTGGGCGGTATGACTGCCATGAATCCGGCCAATATGATGTCGGCTTTTTATGTCAACGAGCTCGTGCTCAGAATGACGGTGCGAGAAGACCCGACGCCGCTTCTTTTTAAAGCCTATACCCAAGTTTTAACCGAGTTGGCGCATCAAAAGGGACAGGCCTTGCAAAGGGCATTGCGCCGCTTTGAGCTCGAGCTCTTGGATAGCCTCGGTTGGGGGCAGTCTGCCAAAGGCCTTCAAATCAACGAAAGTCAGGGATCGTGGTGTGTACGCGCCGGCGAACTGCTTTGTATTGCAGCCGGTCAGGCGCCCCTCGAACCCGTCAAAGGCGAGGTGCCGGTGAGCCCGACGTGCGCTCGCGCCATCATCGAAAAGAACATCACCCCCGACGTGTCGTTACCCGAACTGCGCCGCGTTTTGCGCAGCATTATCGGTTACTATGTCGGGGAAACCGAATTCAATACCCGTAAAACACTTTCCCGTTGGTCGCAGATTTAACTCTGTCAGTTGCGGGATTT
The DNA here is from genome assembly GCA_030531135.1 of Sutterellaceae bacterium. GTDB lineage: Bacteria > Pseudomonadota > Gammaproteobacteria > Burkholderiales > Burkholderiaceae_F > Duodenibacillus. The sequence goes on from JAUNOJ010000164.1 coordinate 3,301, forward strand.
TAGGATTTAAGCTTTATGCTCACGAAACTTTCCGTCAACCTCAACAAGATTGCTCTGATTCGCAATTCGCGAGACGGCAATACGCCGTCTCCGACGCTTTTTGCTCAAGTGGCCTTAAAGGCCGGTGCTGCCGGTATTACGGTGCACCCGCGTCCCGACGAGCGCCATATTCGCGCCGACGACGTGCCCGCCTTGGCGCGTCTCGTTTCTCGTTGGCCGGGCAGAGAATTCAATATCGAAGGCAATCCCTTTATGAATTTGATGGAGCATGCCCGCGCGTGCAAACCCCATCAGTTGACGTTTGTGCCCGATAGCGAAGAGCAAAAGACGAGCGATCACGGTTTCGATTTGACGAAATCGGCTGACGACCTTCGCCCCCTGATCAAAGAAGCGCACGACTTGGGCTGCCGCGTGAGTCTGTTTATGGATCCGAACCCCGAACAGATGGCTTTGGCCAAAGAACTCGGTGCCGATCGCGTGGAGCTTTATACCGAGAGCTACGCCGCGGCTTGCGGCACCTTTGAAGAAGATGCGGTGTTGGCAAAATATGCCACTGCCGCCAAGGCCGCGCACGAAGCCGGTTTGGGAATCAACGCCGGCCACGATTTGAGTTTAACCAACCTCTATAAACTTCTGGTGGCTTGTGAAAACATTGCCGAAGTCTCCATCGGCCACGCCCTCATTTCCGAAGCGCTCGAATACGGCATGACCGAAACGGTGGGGCGCTATAACGGCATTTGTTTGGAAGCTTTTGACGCCATCAACGCCAAAAGCGGCAAGTAAAGAGATTTTTGCAAAAAAGGAAAAGGATATGCTCGCTCCCGTCGTTTGCGATATCGCCGGAAAAGAATTGACTGCTCGCGAAATCGAGCGCATCGCTCATCCCATGGTGGGGATGGTGATTTTGTTTACGCGCAACTTTGAAAACTGCGAACAGCTCACAAAACTGTGCGCGGCCATTCACGCGGTCAAACCCGGCATTTTGATCGGGGTGGATCACGAAGGCGGGCGCGTGCAGCGCTTTCGCGAGGGCTTTACCCAAATCCCCGCGATGCGCGACTACGGCGTGATGTACGCTTCCGACCCCGAGGCCGCGGCCAGAGCCCTGACGGCGGCGGGCTTTGTGATGTCTAGCGAATTGAGAAGC
>JAUNOJ010000165.1:0-2026 GCA_030531135.1 Sutterellaceae bacterium
GGCTTGTGCCGATGCGTTATTCTCATTGCCGTTTTGGGTGCCGGGAGTGTTTGAGCCTTCGGAATGACCGTTGGATGCGTCACCTGTTGCGTTTTGCCCTTGTTCGCTGTCTTTATCGGATTGCTTTTCCGACTCAGACTTCGATTTGGACTTTGACTTGCCCTTCTTACCTTTGGCATCCTTGGCTTGATCAGCCGAGTTGCCTTCAGACGATTTCGCATTGTCTTTTGAGGTTGAACCGTCGCTCGAACCGCTACCGGAATTTCCGTTGGCATTCTGATCGGGCTTTGAACCTTCTGAGGTCTCTTTCGCGGCAGAATTGTCGCCGGAAGCCTGAGATTGGTTCGAACCTTGCGATTGGGATGCGCTTTGACCGGATTGACCGGATTGCGGCTGACTTTGATTGCCTTGTTGCTTGGAACCGGACTGGTTTTGAGACTTGTCCGGTGCTTGTTGCTTGAGTTGGTTTTCAAGAAGTTCGAAAAGTCTTTCAGCACAGTTCGCAACTTGTTGTGTGGATTTAAAGCTGTCGAACTTATCGAGTTCTTTGTCGAACCCACTCAAGAGTCGGCTTCCGAAAACCTGTTCAAACCATTGTCTATAAACCTTGAACCCGTGAACCGTAGACTGGTTATAAGTCGCTTCGCAGCGCAACAAACAGTACATCGGAAGGATGGATTCGGGCTTAGGGACAAATCCCGGGTCGAGATACTTCTCTAAGAAAGGCTTGTGCGCTTGCTCCAAAAGATAAGGGGCACCCGCATATTCCTGACCGATCAGTTTTTCGATTCGAGCATCTTCAATGGCGTTGACCAAGGCTCTTTTTATCGGAAGGTCGATACCTTGAAACTTGAATTTGAATTTCGTGTATCGAACGTGGCTGGCTTCGTGGACAATAAAGCCCAATAGCTCTTCTTTACCGATCTCGCGGCTGTCAATCGACATGGGAACGTAAATCGTTTTCCCATTCGTGCAAGCCTGATTGGAAAGCTCCACACGGACTCCGAGCTTGTTACCCAAGCATCCGGCAACAATCGGCAGACTTTTTAGAAAATTTGTTTGTTGAGGTTGTGCTCTCATTGCGTGTTTTTCCTAAAAAAAGAAAAAGCGCTTGAGAAACACAAACACCGCCACTTGGCGAGATTGCATCTCGCAAGCGCGATGATTGAAAGAAACGGGCAGCTAAGGATTACTCCTTTTTACCCTTGGTTTTTGAGTCGGTGCCGTCAACATTAGCCACGTAGATGACCAACGCACCCAGCACGACCAAAAACACCGTCACAATCAGATAGGATTCGTTCATTTTTTATTCCGAAGTCCGCAAGAATCAGTTACCTTTATCCTTGCTTTTCTTCGAAAAATGGTGTCCAACCATTAAAGCAATGCCTGTGAAAACAAGCATCGAAAAAATGTAACCCAGAAATCCTGTGAGGTTAAATCCTAGTGTCATTCCTTCTCCCCTTCTAAACTCATATCCAACAGGATAGCCAGAACAAGCCCTATGACGCCTATGCCAAGACAATACTGCCAGTAGGGCGATTCGAGTTTCAGAATTGCTACCGGAAGAAAGCAACCAGCTGCAATTTTTTCCCAAAACCCCGAAAGGATACGGCGAACTGACCTGGAACACGTTTCCATCATCTTCAGGTTCATTGTACATCTCCATAGAAAAAGGAGAGACTGCCTCACGAGAGGTCAGACCTCTCCGAGGTTAATGATCAGAAAGCCGATAAATGCAGCTGATCGGGAGCCGGAGGCGCATCGAATTGCGACATCTCGTCCGAATGCTCCTCAGACTGGGGCGCCGTCTGTGCTTCTTCAAAGCAAGACAGCAACATCGCATCAATGTCGAGTTCCGAAGATGGCTCCTTACTTTCAGGCGTCGGTTCTTCTGCCTGACTGAAGCCGGGTTGTTCCTTCACTTCAGGGGACACGTCAGCCACAACCTTCTCTTCAACCGTGGGTTCGTTGCGAACTTCGGGCAAAGGTTCGGCAGTGGCTTCGTCAATCGTCTCTTGAGGTTGAG
>JAUNOJ010000165.1:2036-4443 GCA_030531135.1 Sutterellaceae bacterium
CGGCTGTGACCGTTGCTTTTTCCTCAAGCGAAGTTTCGGGAACGGGCGCAGGAGTCGGTACAGCCGCAGGACGTTCTTCAACCTTTGGAACGGCAGGCTGAGCCTGAGTCACAACAGGTTGCGACATGGGCAAAGTCTGGTTCGGCAGATTGATCTGATTGAACGAACTGGAAATGTACTGATCGAGCGTCAAAGTCCCGTTGGCAACTTCACGCATGAGTTCTTCATCGGACAGCAACCCTAAAGCAGCTGAAAGGATGTTGAACTCGTTGGGCGTGAACTTTCCGCGTCGGGGCATGATCGACAGAAGTCGTTCCAGCAGACTCACAATCGGACGAACGCCCGTATTTAAGAACTGAAGGCCGACTAATTTTTCGTGCATTACCTTGAGCGTGGAAAGTGTACGTTGGCTTAAATCTTCAGGGGCCTTTCCTAAGACGGAACGGCGCAGAAGCGTTCTGGCGCGTTTGGTCACATCGTCGATCACTTCGTCAAAAAGCCCATGAATGGACTTGTCCAACGATTTTGTCGTGTCAATTCCGTTGCCCAAGGGCTTGAATTGCATCACGGCAAAGTTGGCGTCGATGCGCTTGGCAATGTCGGTGGCTGACGGAATCGGCAAGTTCGAAGCGAATTGCGGATTTCGGTTGATCCAGTCCTGACAGTGCGTTTGTAAGTTAGCCACAAACTCGTCGCGTTTGGCGTTGTACTCCTGAGCTAAAGCCGTGAGTTGATTCACCACGTCGGCAGCCTTTTCCATCGGAACCACAGTCCCTTTGCAAAACGGCAAACCCACGTCGGCCAAAACAACTTCGGCACGACGCTTGAGCATGGTAAATCCGGCCAAAAGCTGCGGATCAATCACTCTCTTTTGTCCGTAATTGGCCGTGACTTCATCGGGTGGGAGGCTGCCGTCTTTGCCAACCGAATAATCGGTTTTAGCCATAGAAACGACACCCGACCACTGTTTGAAGAACAGATAAATCAGGACTAGCTGGTCTGCGGCCATTTCCGCAGGCAGAGTGGTACAACGAAGAGCAACGGCATTGTTGCTGTTAGTAACGTTGGAGACGGTCGTCATTTTTATATCCTCGCAAATAAAAAAAAGCGGGGCACAGACCATCTCCCCAAGCGGGAAATGCGTGTCCCCGCAAGGGTGTAACCCGAAAAGGGTTAACTGAAGTTTATGCTTTCAATTTTTGAGATTGCTCTTTTTTGAAATCCTTTTCGAGCTTGTTTTGCAACTTGCCCAATAGGAAAACAACACAAGCCAACCCCAAAATAATCAGACCTACAACAACAAAGTTGTTATCGTTAATTACGAGACCCATCTTTATCTCCTTTCTCCAAATTGCCTAAAAAAACTCCGACAAGAAAGAGAGCTATTGTTATTGCAGCGGACTTGAATGTGATTCCCGTTTCTGAAAAAAACATGGCAATCCATCCACCAATAGCTGTAAGCAGACAAGCTTGATGCAAGTCTGCAATCCCCTGCTTGAGAGAAAAGCAACGTCGTAACCAGAATCGTAGTTTTTGTTTCATTTTACCTCGCTAAACCACATCGAGGCCCCATCGGGAAGCCCCAATGGGTTAAAACAAAATCACTAGTTCAAATTAACTTACCAACATAGGTTATTTCGGTCGGTTTCAATCGTTTTGATTGCTTCGCAAATATCCTCATTACGTTCAGGAATGAAGTTCTTCGGAAATTCGCTACCGGACAATCGAACTTTTTGAACCTCGTTGGGGTCGCGGCGGCAGGTTTCGATCTCGTGCTCTGTCAAGAGCAATCCGCGCTTTTGGAGAACCTTTCGATAGTCGATGCTCCCCTTTTGCGTGTACTGACAGACGCTGACACCGTAGAAATCCGCGTTTTTGAAATTACCCATCAAAGCAACAAGCTTTTGTTTGGGTTCTTCCAGCAACTCGGTGAGTCGATCAATCTCCTCTTTGATTCTGCGGTAGTCGGCGGCGGCTCGGCCCCAGGCGATGAGATCATCACCCTTGGGCACAAACACGTCACGATCAGGAATTTTCTCGGGCGCTTTGTCTTTGAGAATGTACTTCTCCCAAAACTCCGAGCACTGCGCTTTCATCGTGGCAATCATGTTTTCATCTCTGGCAACTTCAAAGACCTTGATCTTTTCATTACCGAGATAAAACACAAGCCACCCTCTTTGCGCATTTGCCACCATGATTTGCCATTGAACTTGCCATTGGTACATCTGATAGGCTTCTGACTTCGTACCGCGGGCCAAGACATCATCCAAAGTCGAATCGCCGGGACATTTAATCTCGACGGGTTCGCCACTGGAATTGATGCCGTCAAAAGACGCACGGAAAATGCGATTTTCTTCGCACTCCCCGCAACAGGGCAAAACGATATCGACCGTTTGCTGCATGAAAA
>JAUNOJ010000166.1 GCA_030531135.1 Sutterellaceae bacterium
AAGTGAAGTGAATATTCTCTCCAGAAAGATCACTGTACAGGGTACTGAAGGGCGTTCAATGGCTGTTCCTGCCGATAAGCTGGCATTCGATAGTTCGACTGGACACTGGGTGGTAGACCCCGAATGGGAAGAGGAAATGTTTCTGAGCGGTCAGGAAAACTGAAAAATTAGTAAAACTTTGTATTGACCGAACTTATGCTTTATGCTAGTTTAGTTAATCGCACGTAGTTATTTTGAAGTGTAAGATTAATTAATTTATGATATTATCTACTGATATGTAGATTTTGGAGGATGACGTGGCAAATAGATCAGCTGAAAAGAGAGAGCGCCAGAATGCAAAGCGCCGTCTGCACAACAGACAGACAAAGAGCACAGTCCGTACAGCAATCAAGAAGTTCAATGCTGCAGTAGCTGCCGGTGACAAGGCCAAGGCAGAAGAGACAATGGCTCTCAGCTTCAAGCTCCTTGACAGTGCAGCAGGAAAGGGTGCTTTCCACCGCAATACAGCTAGCAGGAAAAAGTCCCGCATGTACAAAGCTTTCGCAAAGCTTGCATAACGAAACTGTAGAATAGTTACGGAGATTTAGGATTATGGAAGAGAAATTGACAAAAGCAGCAATGATTGAGAGTCTCCACAACAAGCTTGGACTCTCAAGGACCGATATACATCGCGTCATCGATGAGCTGTTTGAAGAGATCAAGGATGGTCTCAAGGCTGACAGGGTAATCGAGCTCAGAGGCTTTGGCACTTTCGAAGTTAGAACACGCAAGGGCAGAGAAAAGGCCCGTAACCCTAAGACCGGCGATCTGGTAGCTGTCGATACTCACGGTGTTGCCATTTTCCGCCCCGGTAAGGAGCTTAAGGATTGCATCTGGGATCTCAGGGATGCAATGCCCGAGAAATAATCTACTCTTTGGAGGAACTTCAGTTTTGAAGAACTTTTACGAGAAGAGAAGCCTCAGGACATATTGTTCTGAGGTTTTTGTTTTAATATTGACTGCATTTGTCTATTCAATGGCCTTCCCCGGCTTTGTAACAGCATCGGGATGGGGATGGATTGCGTTCTTCGCAATAATTCCAGTTCTGGCCATTATCAGAAATACATGTGCTCGGCAATGGTCTTGGCCAAATTGGCCACACTTGCGACGTCCAACGCCACAAAGGGTTCGTCCAAAATCCACACGGGCTTACTCATGCTCACAAACAAACGTGCCAGTGCCACGCGGCGACGTTGACCTTGGCTCAATTCGCCGGTCAAGTGTTCGGTGAAGTCGGCAAGTCCTACGCGAGACAAGGCTTCGACGATTTGTTCGTCGTTGACGATAATGTTGCCCATGCGTGCACAGATACGCACATTTTCCATGGCGCTCAAATCGTCTTTGACGCCGTTCATGTGGCCGATATAAACAAGATCCTTGTGAAAGTCTTCTCTAAGTTTGGCAATATCTTTGCCCTTATAGAGAACGCGACCGGCGTCGGCGCTCATCAATCCCGTTAACAGACGCAAAAGAGATGTTTTGCCGGTGCCGTTGGCGCCGGCCAAGCGCACCAGGGTGCCGGAAGCCGCATCAAACGTCAAACCGCGGAAAAGCAAGCGCTCTCCGCGTTCGAGTTCAAGGTTGTCTACCGTCAGCCTAGGCATTTCGGTCTTGTTTTCTTTGGGGTCTGTCATAGGTCTTTCAGTCAAGGTTGGAAGTGCCGCTACGGCCAAAAGTCCGTCTGCACGCTCCCCTACCCCATACAAAAGGGGCATTTTAGGTTGAGCGCAGTTTAGTGAAATCGCATTAAGGAATTCTTACATTTGGCAATATTTTCGCTTTTTGTGTTTCGAAACCGCGACGCCGTTAGGCTTGCGCTATCGGGCTTATAGCGGGGGCTTTTCCTTGCGTTAAGCCGTGCTTTCTAAGCACCTTGCCTTATTTCTTTTGGCGTGACGTTTTGCCACAATTTAAGGTCTATGCGTGCCGGTTTTCTCACCCCCGAACGACTTCTGTCGCCGGCGCGCTTTTGATTGAAAACGAAACAAGAATACGGAGAAAAATATTATGCGTAGCGATCCTTTGACCAAGGGTATCAATGCCGCCCCCCAACGCAGCCTTTTGAAGGCGCTCGGTTTGTGCGATGCCGAAATCGGCAAGCCCTTGATCGGGGTGGTCAGCTCCAAAAACGACATCGTGCCCGGCCACATGAATTTGGACAAGATTGTGGACGCCGTCAAGCAAGGCGTGGCTTTAGCGGGCGGCGTTCCCATCGTCTTTCCCGCCATCGCCGTTTGCGACGGTTTGGCCATGGGCCACGTCGGCATGAAGTACTCCTTGGTGTCTCGCGAACTCATTTGCGACAGCACCGAAGCCATGGCTACCGCTCACCCCTTCGACGGCTTGGTGATGGTGGCTGCGTGCGACAAGAACGTTCCGGGTCTTTTGATGGCTGCGGCGCGCTTGAATATTCCTTCCATCGTCATCAGCGGCGGCGCCATGTTGGCCGGCCACTTCGAAGGTCGCAAGGTTTCTTATTCCAACATCAGCGAAGCCGTGAGCCAGTTTAGAACCGGCAAGATCACGCCGATTCAGTTCGAAAACTTGGAAAACAACGCGTGTCCGTCTTGCGGATCGTGCTCGGGCATGTTTACCGCCAACTCCATGAACTGCCTGTCCGAAGTGCTCGGTATGGCACTGCCCGGCAACGGTACGATTCCTGCCGTTTACTCCGCTCGCTTGCGTCTGGCCAAGGAAAGCGGCATGAAGGTGATGGAACTCGTTAAAAACAACGTGCTGCCGCGCGACATCATGACGGAAAAGGCCTTCATGAACGCTTTGGCCGTGGATATGGCTTTGGGTTGCTCCACCAACTCGATGCTGCACTTGCCTGCCATTGCGCACGAATGCGGAATCGACTTGGATTTGTCGATTGCCAACGAAATCTCTGCCAAGACCCCGAACCTTTGCCACTTGGCTCCGGCCGGCAACCACTACATTGAAGAATTGGACGAAGCCGGCGGCATTCGTGCCGTGATGGCCGAAATCGCCAAGTTGGGCGTTTTGAATCTCGACATCCCGACCGTGACCGGCAAGACCGTGGGCGAAAACATCGCAGGTGCCAAGATCACCAATACCGAAATCATTCACACGGTCGATGCGCCGATTTCGGCCACGGGCGGCATTGCCGTTTTGAAGGGTAACCTTGCTCCGGACGGTTCCGTCGTCAAGCGCTCTGCCGTGGGCGAAGACATGATGCACCACAAGGGCAAGGCTCGCGTCTTCGATTGCGAAGAAGATGCCTTGAACGCCATCTACGGCGGCAAGATCAACGCGGGTGAAGTTGTTGTCATTCGCTACGAAGGTCCCAAGGGCGGCCCGGGTATGCGCGAAATGTTGAACCCCACCTCGGCCATCATGGGTTCGGGTTTGGGTAACTGCGTTGCCTTGATCACCGACGGTCGCTTCTCGGGCGCTACGCGCGGTGCGGCCATCGGCCACGTTTCTCCGGAAGCGGCTGTGGGCGGCCCGATCGCCTTGATCAAGGAAGGCGATATGATCGAAATCGACATTCCCAACAACTCGATCAGCGTGGATGTGAGCGACGAAGAAATGGCTCGCCGTCGTGCCGAATGGAAGCCCCGTGCGCCGCGTGTGAACCACGGCTATCTCGCTCGCTACGCCAAGCTCGTAAGTTCCGGCATGAAGGGCGCCGTGTTGAGCTAATCGCTCGTTACGCCTAAGAAAAAGCGCTTTGCGGACGATTTGCTGCAAAGCGCTTTTCTTACAACAAAATGCCTATTGAATTAGTAGGTTTTGTTTATATAATTCCTTCGTTGATTTTTGTTTGTCCGACCATCGTATGCTTTCCAAGCACTTTCGACAATTTGCCTATCGCCTCACGCTGTGGCTGACGGTTGTCACTCTGGGACTCGTTCCCTTGATGCAGCCCTCTGCCGGCATGGTCGATATGCCGTGCGCCGAAAGTTCTCAGGCTGTCGTTTCTGCGACGGAGGCTGCCGACTGCATGCAGTGCCCCGAACACGAACAAATCTCTCAAGATACCGGAGTCAACAACGCTTCGGGAAGTTTTCACTTTTGCTGCGCTCCCGTCTTGGGCGTCTTGACCGAGTCCGTTGAAATTGCAAACGATTCGGTCTATTTCGACTTTTCCGAACCCGATCTTCCCGAAATCGCTCTGAGAGCGCAAGGCATTTTCCGCCCGCCGCAGGCATAAGCCCTCTCCTCAATTCTGAAATCTTTTTAACCCTCGTTTCGCATCTATTGGCGAAGCGTGTGTCGTTGCGCGCTGTTTCTCTATTTTTCAGCGCAAACGATGCGCTTACTTATTGGAGATGACTTATGTCGATGACCCATTACATGGAACTCTTGATGCAGAATTCGCCCTGGAATCTGCTTTTGTTTATGGCCTTGCCCGTGGTGCTCGCCGAAACCATTGCCA
>JAUNOJ010000167.1:0-3562 GCA_030531135.1 Sutterellaceae bacterium
AAAAGCCGTACCCTGCGGCGTCCAATCGTCTACCATCACGCATTTGCCGATGTCGGGGTTTTGCAAGTCGGCCTCTGTGTCAAAGCCCCGCCTCTTCAAATACCGCACCGTCATGCAGCTCACCAAAGTCACGACGGCAAAGGCGGGAAATTGCCATTCCAATCCGTAGTTAAAGCAACTAAAGAGTGCTGCGGCACAGCACCCGATGCACGTAGCCGCCAAATAGCAACTGCCGAGAAACACATCGGCAAGCAAAAGCGCGCCGCTACAGATCAACCACACATGGTGATCGCTAAAACTCATATCCCACACTCCCAACAAATAAGAAAAATCCCTCGCAGTAAAACGCAACAACGAGGGATTAAAGAGCTTTGAGGAGGCGGAAAAGCCTTTGAGTATTCACCCTGGGTTTCCCGCCTCACAAACTGTCAAGACTTCGATTAGAAGCGATAGGTCGCCTTCAAGTTGGCCGAGCTATTGCTTCGCGAATCGGAACCAAAGCCATAGCGGTAGTTCAAACCGAACGTGAAGGCATCCATCTCAGCTTCGATGCCGACAGCAGCTTCGTAGACGTTACCGAGCACATCGGCGTTGCCCAAAACGGTTGAAACTTCCTTATCGCCCAACTGGACAATGCCCGTGAGATCAAAGGACGGAATCAACTTCATGCCCGCGGCTTCAAAGTTGCCTGCAACAGTCACGCCGATGGGCAATTCGGTCACGTTCAAGTCGCCCGTGTTAAAGCCGCGATATTCGTCGGCCTTGACCTGAGCAAAACGCAAACCGACGTGCGGCACCACGCTAAAGAGCTTGGTCTTGTAGGCGTCCATTTCGGCACGCCACCCGAAGGTAAAGACGGACGAATCAATGGATTCGCCCACAGATGCACCGACCACACTGCCGCCGATGTCGTTATCAAACTCAAGGTAGGCAATGTCGCTCGTTAAACGAACGCTGCCGAAATCGTGACCTGCGTAGGCAGCCACACCCCAGAAGTCGGAGTCAAGGCTGTACTTGCCGACCGTACCGACGCTATCGGCGTCGCCCGTACCCATCGTCAGAGCCAAGCCCAAACGGGTACGCTTAAAGGTTGCGTCAGCACCAATCACACCGCCGTAGATATCGGCTTCGTAACCGGAATTGCCAAAGATTTCATCGGCAGAAGTCGAGCCGTAGTAGACGTTTGCCCAAACACCGTATCCGGTGCCTGCTTCCAGAGTACGACTCGTCATGGTGCGCGTGAACTCTTCGGTGGCGTCCATCGCAACGTTATAAACGCCAGCCGTGACAGGAGCCTTCATATATTCGGCTACGGCTGCTTCGCCCTTGGCAGAAAGTTTGCCTGCATCGGCAAAGTTCGTACCGACGGCTGCCAACACGGCGGCATTGGCTGCGCTCATGCCGTTGTTGTAAAGACCGCCGACGATGCTGCCGACAGTGCCTTTCAGTGCCTCGTCGTTGTAGACGATGTTAAGGGTTGCCTGATCCACGGCATTTTCGATTTCTGCCTTCAGGAACACGTTTTCAACGCCCGTGGGTTCAACGGCAGCGGCGCCGCCTTCAACCAAGACGTAAGAAGCGACCTTATCGGCGCCCTTCAATACAACCTGAGCAGAAGCGTTCTGAGCGGCATCGCCTTCGGCCAACGTCGCCACGCCTTCTTCAGCCACCAAACCTGCGGCCTTAAAGATCGCAGTCTTGTCGTCAAAGGCGGTCAAGTCGATCACGGTCACGGAGTTTTGGCCGAGAACAACCACGCCGTTTTGGCCCGGGGCATAGGTGCCGACATTGAGCTGTCCGGCTGCACCCAAAGTTACGGTGCCGTCCACAAACAACCCGGCCTTGGTGGCGGGATCGAAGTCGCCGACAACCTGCGCGATCTTTTCGACGCCGTTTTCAGAAGTGGAGATCACGGAGCCGACGGCAGAAGCCACAGCGGCACTGATGGTCTTAACCGTCAGAGAACCGTCCTTGTGAACTTCGGTCTTGGCAGCCAAGTCGTTAACCTTCAAAGAGCCGTCCACCTGCAATTCGTGGTCGTCAACAGAGGTGATCTTTTCAACGATGAAGTTGGCGCCCTTGGCGACAACGGAGTTGTCCTGATCGCCCGTCAGTTCGACGGTAGCGGCAGAAGCATCAAACGTACCGTTGACAACGAGCGTTTCGGTCGTCAAGGTCTTGGCGTTCACAACACCGTTTGCCTTATCGTCCATACCGAGCACGATGTCCGAAGCCGAGATGGATTCGAGCACACCAGCGCTTTCAGCCACGATCTCCTGGCCGTTCTTGGTGTTGAAGATCACTTCGCCGTCGGCAAAAGCCAAAGACTTCACATCTTCGTTGCCTTCCAGAGAGATAGCACCAACTGCTACCGTTGCGCCCGTCGCATTTTCAAGCGTCATGGTGCCCGTATCGACATCCAAGGTGCCCGTGGCAGCAATCACGCTATCCTTACCGGCCAAGCCCAAGCCTGCATCCCAAGAGATGTTCGTGTCGCCTTCGTTAGCGTTTAACGTCAAGTCGGCAAAGTTCACGAAACCGGAATACAGACCATTAAACTGCTTGACCTGATCGGCCGTCAACGTCAAAGAACCCGTGACTTCGAGCATGGCATCTTCGGCCAAGTTCACGCGCTTGCCTTCTTCGGTCTGAGACAAAGTAACGGAATCGTCGGTTTCTTCGATGGCAATGAGATTCGTCCAATCGGTGATCAACGTACCTTCGCTTTGAACGTTCAATTCACCCTTGGTTGCCAAGGTGTGCGGTGTGCCGTCGGCATTGGTTTCGCTGATAAAGAGGTTGCCCACGGTCAACGTGCCGTTACCTTCGACAAAGGTCTGCCCGAACTTCAAGTCCAAAGAACCGATCGTGAGGTTGCCGCCAGCGTTCACAGTCAACGTAGACTGAGCCTTATCGGCAACGCCGTTCGAAGAACCGAACTCAACGGAGTCAAAGCGGTAGGTGCCCTTGACGGTCACATCGGCCTTGGTCTTGGAACGACCGATCTTCAAGCCGCCCGTATAGGCTTCACCGTTAACGGCCAAAACGCCGCCGTGCAGGTTCACCTGACCGGCATTAAAGAGCACACCGACCACGGAGTTTGCTTGTGCGAGGTTAAGCGTGCCACCCGTGAGGTTGATTTCGGTCCACTTGAAATTTTCGCGGGTATAAACGGTGTTGACCGTACCGCCCGCGATGTTGAGGTGGTTAACATCGAGAACACCCGTGTTGTTCACTTCGCCGTCGACAACATTCAAAACGTTGACCTCGCCTGCCTGAAGCGTCAAGGTTCCGGCGTTGTTGACGACACCGCCGTTAACGGTCACTTGCCCGTTTTGAGCAATCAAAGCCTGAGCATCGGCTTCGGAACCTTGCGCGGCTTCGTTCGTTGCAACGGTTGCGCGAATCGTCAATTCGGCGCCTTCGGCAATGGACAATTCGCCGGCGTTGATTTCGGTGGCTACAAAGTCAAAAACGTTCTTGCCGCTTTCAACGGAAACGGTGGCGCCGTTGATGTTTAAGGTGTTAAAGCCCAACGTCGGTTCGCCTTCATACTTCGGAT
>JAUNOJ010000167.1:3572-4431 GCA_030531135.1 Sutterellaceae bacterium
AAGCGGAGGTGATGTAGCGCTTATTGCCCGTGATCCAACCGCCGTTCATGGTGACTTCGCCGCCGTTGAGCATCATGTCCTTGTACCCTTCGGGGTTCCAAGTCGAAGTCGTGCCGATCCAAATGCGACCGTCCTTTTCCAAAGCAACAGTGCCGTCGTTCATCACAAAGGAGCCGTAAGCGCCAAACGTGGTGTTGGTACGACCGTGGCCGTTGTCCCCTGCTTCGTCGCCCGTGACAGCGATAGAGCCGCCGTCCATCGTGAAGTCGCGCACCATGAAGTTGCCAGCGGGTTCAACCACAATGTTGCCGCCCTTCAAAGCAAAATCACCCTGGCTAAGGTCGCGATCATAGTCAACGGCAACACCCGCTTTAAGCGTCACGGTGCCTGCGGTCATCGTAGCGGAATTGACCTTCAAACCCTGTTCGATGACCAAATCGCTGTCAATGACCTTGTTGACCCAATCGGCAGTGGAAACCACCGTATCGTCGGGAACGACCGGATCGGTGATTTCGGGCGCAGCCATTGCGCCGCCAGCGACTAATGCGGCAGCCACTGCCACAACGGTTTTGGTGCCCTTGGCCTGCACGCTGGATGTGGCCTCATTTGCCACCATCAGCGCACCGCGCACCTTGGAAAATACAACCTTAAAAGTTTTATTCATTTGAGTTTTTTCTCCGAGAAAAACGCTCGAACTGAGCGAAAACAAAGGGAGTCGAGGCAAAGAGCAACCTCACACTCCCTTGTCTGAGAAAAATCTTGGCACGCACAATGTGCACGAAATGAAGGGCAAAAAGCGGGATGTGCGATTTAGAAGTCAATTTTTTGCACATTTGTGGAAATGTGTAAATGTGGACTT
>JAUNOJ010000003.1 GCA_030531135.1 Sutterellaceae bacterium
ACGGCCTGTTGACCTGAGTCACAAATCTTGTGATCTAGTTAACAGGGAGTTCGGGGAGCATGGCGGGCCGAACCTAAAAAATTAAAGCGCGAGGATTTCGGTCTTCGCGCTTTTTTCTCATCTGTACGGCCGGTGCGGCACATTCGGTGCAAACACTCCAAAACGCGCATAGACGCATTTTTTCAAGGAAGACGACCGTACCCTCGTGTCTGTGTTCGTGCTTGCGATAGGGCGCGTTTTGACGCGGTTTGCAAGCGGCTTTCACGGCCGGGCAACCGGTCAATGAAAAGCCCCGAGACTGACGAGCCCCGGGGCGGTGCGATCGACTCAAAACGGAGTCGAGGAAAGTCTTAACGACGGATCAAGAGGATGGGCACGTCGCCTTGAGCGGCAATACGCGTTGCAGTCGAGCCCATCACGGCCGACTTAAAGCGCCCGTAGCCGTGGCTGCCCATGACCACCAAGTCGAGTTTCTTCTTCTTGGCAAAGGCGGCGATTTCGTCGCCGGGGTTGCCGACCAAGCACACTTCCTTGGGCGTGACGCCGGCCTTGGCAAGCAACGGACGAATCGTATCGAGCGCTTCGGCAAATTCGGTCTTTTGCAATTCGACGACTTCGGCTTCGGACAATGCCGGAAGAGCCATACCGGCCATGTCGGGCATGATGGCGCCGGCATAGTCGCTCGTGACGTTGATCAGATAGAACTGTGCGTTTTCACCAAAGAGTTCGCCGTGACGGATGGCGTACTTCACGGCGGCAACGCCGTATTTGGAGCCGTCGACGCAGATACCCACGCGCATGGCGTCTTTTTCCGGAGCCGTGCGGTTGCGGATGATCAAAATCGGATTCTTGGTGCGTGCCAACACGCCGTTGGTGACGGAACCCAAGAAGAGACCGGCCAAAGCGGTACGACCGCGCGAACCCATCAAAACGAGGTCGGCATCCATACGCATGGCTTCTTCGGCAATCTTTTCAGAGGGATCGCCCACGACGAAGGCTTCCGTGTACTGAACGTTGTGATCCTTCAAGAACTTGCGTGCCGGTTCGAAAACCTTTTCGGCTTCTTCTTCGTAATAGCGATTCAACGATTCCTTGCCGACCAAGCGCGCTGCGCGAGCAGGCAACGGATCGAGAACGACCAAGAGCTCGATTTCGGGCGACTTGCCGAGCATGGAAGTACGACTGGCGATGAAGGCCAAAGAGTTTTCACTGTAGGCGCTGCCATCGATGGGAACGAGAATTTTCATAAGACCTCCGATCCCCGAACGCGGGGATTTTGTCAATAGTGATATGAGGCTCAGCGTGCCGGTATTGTCTGTTTTATCGAATGTCGTTTGCCGTGAAGAGATGTCGGCAAACATATGTAGACAGCACGAGTGCCTATTTCGATGTTACCGCACAAAAAGTTACTTTGGAGGCACAAAATTGGGAAGTTGTGAGAAAACGCAAAAAAGTGTCGCTTTTGTGGACCTATCGCGCTGTTTTTTCGGTGTAAACGATGACAAACAGCGCTTGCGAAAAAGAGAAAAACGCTCGCCGCACTAAGTGCGAAACGAGCGTTTTTTGCGCATTCAACCGAAAAGAATCAGTTTCTCAGCGAGTGAATCGGCGCAGGGATTCTTCCGCCGAAGTCGATAAAGCGATTCGACGTGCCGCCCGGCGCACGGATCACGGCAGCTTCGCCCAAAAGCCCGCCAAAGACGGCCACGTCGCCCACGTTCTTGCCCGGAACCGGAATCACGCGCACGGCCGTGGTTTTGCTGTTGATCATGCCGATAGCCGCTTCGTCGGCAATCATGGCCGAGATCGTCTCTGCCGAGGTGTCGCCCGGAATGGCGATCATGTCCAAACCGACGGAGCAAACGCAGGTCATGGCTTCGAGTTTTTCCATGGTGAGCGCCCCCGTTCGGGCGGCGGCTTCAATGGAGCTGTCTTCGCTTACCGGAATAAAGGCGCCTGACAAACCGCCCACGTTACCCGAAGCAAACACGCCGCCCTTTTTCACGGCGTCGTTGAGCATGGCCAAAATGGCGGTTGACCCCGGCGCGCCGATCGAAGAAAGGCCCAAGGTCTGGAAGATTTCGCCAACGCTGTCGCCCACGGCCGGCGTCGGAGCCAAAGAAAGGTCGGCCACGCCAAACGGAATATTCATCTGCTTGGCAACGCCGCGGCCGATCAATTCGCCCACGCGCGTGACTTTGTAGGCCGTGTGTTTGATCACTTCGGCAATTTCGCCCAAGGAAAGCTTATGGTCGCTTTCGGCAATGGCGCGCTGCAGAGCTTTGTTGACAACGCCCGGACCCGAGACGCCCACATCGATCACCACGTCGGGTTCGCCCACGCCCAAGTAGGCGCCGGCCATAAAGGGAACGTCTTGCGGAATGTTGCAGAAAACCACGAGCTTGGCGCAACCGATACCGTCTCGATCGGCCGTGGCTTGCGCCGTTTCGACGATGGTGCGACCCATGAGGCTCACTGCATCCATGTTGATGCCGCTCTTGGTCGAGCCCACATTGATCGACGAGCAAATGCGATCGGTCGTAGCCAACGCTTCGGGCAGTGCGGCAATGAGGTTGCGCTCGCCCGGCGTCATGCCTTTTTCAACCAAGGCACCGAACCCGCCGATAAAGTCAACGCCCACTTCTTTGGCGCATTCGTCAAGAATCTGGCAGGCGCGTACCATCTGAGCGCGCGAAAAACCGGCGCCCACCGTGCCCATGGGGCTGATGGAAATACGCTTGTTGACAACGGGAATGCCGTACTTGTCGCCCACGGCGTCGCACGTTTCGACGAGGCGCTTGGCGTGCTTGAGAATTTTGCTGCGGACCTTGACTTCGAAAACGTCGAAATCGTGGCTGGCGCAATCGAAAAGATTGATGCCCAAGGTCACGGTGCGAACGTCCAAGTGTTCGCTGCGCAGCATGTTGATTGTCGATAGAACCTCGCGTTCAGTCAGCATTTTGTGTGTTCTCCGATTCGTTTGTTAAACGATATTGACGCGATGCACGGCTTCGAAAATGTCGCGGTGCTGCATGGTTAAATTCAGGCCCATGGCCTTGGCGCGCTCAAGCATGACGCGATGCAGGCTTCGGGTATCCAAGTCCGAAGGGATTTCCACTTCAAAAACCTGCATGGAAGCGCCTTCGCCGATGGGAAATGCGCGAAGCGCGTCGATATTGATGCGCTGCTCGCCGAACATATGGGCAAAGGTGCCCACGATATCGTTGCGATCGGGGCCGTAGACGCTCACCACAAAAGGTTCGGTGGTGACTTCGCTGGCAGGCGGCTCTTCGTAGTCGCGCGTAACGATCGTCAACTTCATTTTCTTGGCCTTGACGGCGCGTTCGATTTCGCCGTTCAATTGTTCGTTGGACAATTCGGCGGGCTTGTTGACCAAGTAGATACCTGCAAACTGCTGGTGCAAGGTCGACTGCGTCATTTCTTCAATGTTGCATCCCAAGCGCGTCATCACGGAAGACACGCACGCAATGACACCGGGCTGATCGAGACCGATGACGGCAACAACGACATTGTTGTATTGCATTTTTTGGTTTACTCCTAAAACGGATATAGGCACCGTGGGTTTACGAAAAAGGCGAACTCGTTGAAATTTCGAGTCCGTAAACTTCAATCCTAGCCCAAAACCGATGTGTTGAGACAAAATCGAGACAACAAGTCTTGCGCTCGTTCAAGAGTTTTGGTTTTAGACGGCACGCAATTTTGGGAAAATTTCCCGCGTATTGCGATAGGCCGTCTCGATAACGTCTTCGCACGACGTTCGACGCAATTGTGCGGCGGCTTTGACGGTAAAGTCGATGTCGGCCGGCACGCTTTGAATCGTTTCGGGGGCTAGACCGACGGATGCCGCACGGCGCTCAAACGACGGGATCCACGGCGCATCGGTTTCAAGCACCCATGCCGAATCGGGCAATTCGCTAAAAACGCGGCGAATCTTTTTGGAGCCCGGATATGTCAGGGTGCCGCCAAAACCCACTTTAAAGCCGATGCGCGCAAACTGTATTGCCTGTTCGACAGAGCCGTTAAAAGCATGAATGACGCCGCGCAAACCTTTGAATTTCTTGATCGAGCGCTCGACTTCGTTCATGGAAGCAAAGGCGTGCACCGACACGGGCAAATCGAGGTCTCGGGCGATTTCAAGTTGTGTTTCGAACAGTTCGGTTTGCGCGACTCGCATCGTTTCGGGATCGGAGTCGGGCCAAAACTCGAGTCGGCGCATTTCGGAAAAGTCCAAACCGATTTCGCCGATCGCAACGGCTTCATCGGAATAAGTGTGCAAAAAAGTCTCGAGCGACGAAAGATGCGTTTGTGCCTCGCTCCACTCGAAGGGGTGTACGCCTAAGGCAAACGACAGATCGAACTTGCGGCAAAAGTCGACGTGCTCGCCAAAACGCGTCGCGTCGTGCGGGCAGGTGACGGCATCGAGAAAGCCGACGGCACGCGCATCGGACAAAAGTTGCGCAAAAAGAGCCTCGTCCCAATAACCTTCCAAGTGGCAGTGGGTGTCGTAGAGCCCGACTTTTGCGCTTGACGACATTTATTTGTCCTTTGAGGAAGATTCGACTTGATGTACGCGACCGTTTTCAAGTTTGAAAATCACGTCGCACCGCGAAGCCAATTCCAAATCGTGCGTGACGATCAAAACCGAGGTGCCGGTGGAGCGCGCCGAAGCCACAAAGCCGTCAAACACTTCCATGGCAGTGTCGTGATCCAAATTGCCCGTCGGTTCGTCGGCGAGGATACAAGCCGGGCTTGTGACCATCGCTCGCGCAATGGCCGTGCGCTGACGCTCGCCCCCCGAGAGTTGACTCGGCAGATGCTCCTGACGGTGTTCAAGCCCCAAAGCGCAAAGCGCATCGGCAGCCTTTTTGAGCGCTTCCTGTTTACTCATGCGGCGGATAAACAGGGGCATCGCCACATTTTCCAAAGCGGTGAATTCCGGCAGTAAATGATGAAACTGGTAGACAAAGCCCAAGTGACGGTTTCTTAATTCGCCCAAAGATTTTTCGTCCAACCCCTTAAGCGTTGTGCCGGCAATGACGACATCACCCGCATCGGCCGCGTCCAGCCCGCCCAAAATCTGCAACAGCGTGGATTTGCCCGAGCCCGAGGCGCCGATAACCGCCGCAACGGTGCCGGCTTCGATCGTCAGATCGACCCCCGTTAACACTTTGACTTCGTGTCCCGTGCCGTCGTTAAACGTTTTGACGACATTGCGCGCAATAAGTGCAGCAGGATTATTCATAGCGCAGTGCCTCCGCAGGGTGAATCTTGGCGGCACGCCACGACGGATAAATCGTTGCTGCCAAACTCATCAACAAACTGAAAACGGCAATGGGAATGATGTCGCCGGCTCTCGGGTCCGACGGCATCGAACTGATGAAGTAAATTTCGCGCGGCAAAAACTGCACGCCCAAAACCGCTTCGATGCCCGAGACGATGGCGCCCAAATTGCAGGCAATCAAAAGCCCGAGCCCTACGCCCAAAAGCACGCCCACAAAGCCCACGATCGTGCCTTGAATCATGAAGATGCGCATGATCGAGCCGCGGCTTGCGCCGAGCGTGCGCAAAATCGCGATGTCGGATTGCTTTTCCGTGACCGTCATCACCAGGGTGGAAACCAAACCGAAGGCACCGACCAAAACAATCAAAAAGAGAATGATCGCCATCATGCGCTTTTCGACCTGAACGGCGGCAAACCACGTGCGGTTTTGCTGCGTCCAGTCGCTGGCGTACCAACCGGCGGGCAATTCGGCGGCAATGCGTGCGGACACGTCCTGAGCCTCATACATGTCGGTGAGCTTCAAGCGAATGCCCGTGGGCCCGCCCGTGCGGTAAAGCACGGCCGCATCGTCCACATGCACCGCGGCAAGCGTGCTGTCAAACTCGTAGTGGCCGGAACTGATCAAGCCCTTGACGGTCATTTGCTTCATGCGCGGGACAAAACCCGAAGGCGTCATATTGCCCTTGGGCACGATCAAAGTGACTTTGTCACCCACGGTGACACCTAAGCCTCTGGCCAAGTCCCGCCCGAGCACGATGCCGAATTCGCCGGCCTTCAAGTCTTGAAGACTGCCGAGAATAACGGAAGTTCCCAAGTCGCTGACTTCGGGTTCGGCAACCGGATCAATACCGCGCAACATGGCGCCTTTGACAGCGCGCCCCGTACTCAAAAGGCCCTGCCCCGAAACGAAGGGAGCGCCTGCGACGATGCGATTGTCTTCGGCTTTGATTGCGGCAAGCGTCTTTTGCCAATCGCCGATGGGTGTGGCCAAACTCAAAACTTCGGCATGCGACAAAACGGAGAGCATTCTGTCGCGCACCTCTTTCTGAAAGCCGTTCATGACGGACAAAACAACGATTAAGGCCATGACGCCCACGGCAATGGACGCGACCGAAATGCCCGAAATAAAACTCATAAAGCCGTCTTTGCGGCGACCGCGTCTGCCGGCGCGCGTATAGCGCAAGCCCACGGACAGTTCAAAGGGTAAGTTCACACGGATATCCTTATTTCTTAGTCTTGCAACGCCACGTCGACCGGCACGGCTTTAAGGGTTTCGGTCAAGACGCCGGAGGCGATTTTCACGATAAAGCCGCGGCGACCGCCGTTAATGTAGATTTCGGGTAAATCCAAAATCGTCTTTTGCACGTACACGGGCATGGCTTTGCGAGTGCCAAAGGGGCTTGTGCCGCCCACCATATAGCCCGAATTTCTCTGTGCCTGCTCGGGTTTGCAAGGCGCAACGGATTTGTGCCCGGTTTGGCGCGCCAGATTTTTGGTGGAGACTTCGCAATCGCCGTGCATCAAAATGACCAAGGGCTTGGCGTGTTCGTCTTCCATGATCAAGGTTTTGACCATGAGGTGTTCGTCCACGCCCAAAGATTTGGAGGCGCAACCCGTTCCGCCGTGCTCGACCCAGTCGTAGGAAAATTCGGCGAATTCGACTTTGTGCGCTTTAAGCCAGTCGGTGGCAGGCGTCGCGCTTTCGTGTTTAGCTTTTTTACTCATACAAATGTCTGATCGTGTAATCGAAGCCAAGCGGCGATTTCGGCCAAGTTTGCCTCGCCCAAATAAGCGGGGCCGGCCAGCGTCTTGACATCGGTAATGTCGATTTTAGTCAGTTGTTCCCGACTCACGATACGGTGACAGGGAATCAAAATCGGAAAAGGATTATCCGCCAAAATCTTGGCAACGGCGCGTGCGGCCGTCGGATGCCCGACGCGCTCGGCCAATTCGGTATAGGTGACGAGTTCGTTGCGAGGGATTTTCGTCACGGCCTTTAAAACCGATCGCCCGAACTCGGAAAGCCGCTCGGTCATTGCCGGCAGTCTAAAGAGTTCGGCATAGTCGTCTTCCGTCGGTTCGGCATATTCGGAGAGCATCTTGTCGACCAAATTTATCCAGCGGCAAATGTTTTCGGGGGCCGCATCGGGTGCGTGCACGACTTCCAGAGACGGACGAACGCTAAAGAGTTCGTCGCCCAGGTTCCCGAGACCGGCAAAAACGATACTGCCGAAAGGTGCGGGCAGGCGATAGGTGTGGACTTCGGGCGAGGACATCGTTTTAGGCTCCGGCAGTTTCTTTCTTACTCGCAACCAAGTCGCTTTCCCACAAGCCTTTGGGCATGGGGAATTCGACGTTTTCTTTGTCGCCGTCAAGTTCTTCGGGCGTCAAGGGGCCGAACCGCTCGGACAGCCAAGCCACCACGCCTTGAACCAAGAATTCGGGAGCCGAAGCGCCGGCGGTAATGCCCACTTTGTCCACCCCCTCAAACCAAGCCGGATCGAGATGCTCGGCCGTATCCACCAAATAGGCGCGAGCCCCTTCGCGCTCGCCCACTTCGCGCAAACGGTTGGAGTTGGAGCTGCTGCGAGAGCCGATAACAAGCAATACTTCGATTTGGCGTGCCAACTTTTTGACCGCATCCTGTCGATTTTGCGTGGCGTAGCAAACATCGCTCTTTTTGGGTTCGTGAATGAGCGGAAATCTCTTTTTCAAAGCGTCGATCACTTCTCGGGCGTCGTCCACGCTGATCGTCGTTTGAGAAACGAAGGCAAGTCCTGAGCCGTCGTCTTCGGTTTGCAGACGCTCGACAGCTTCGCCCGACTCGACCAACAAAATGCCGTCTTCAACCTGACCCATCGTACCTTGCACTTCGGGGTGGCCCGCGTGACCGATCATGATGATTTTCTTGCCTTGCTCGCGCATCCGAATAACTTCGCGGTGCACTTTGGTCACCAAAGGGCAGGTGGCGTCGAAAACGCGAAAACCGCGATCGGCTGCTTCTTTGACAACGGACTTGGGGACGCCGTGGGCAGAAAAAATCAAAATGGCGCCGTCGGGCACTTCGCTCAAATCGTCGACAAAGATCGCGCCTTTGTTGCGAAGGTCTTTGACCACTGTGTGGTTGTGCACGATTTCGTGTCTGACATAAATCGGGGCACCGAACACTTCGATGGCGCGCTCCACAATGGCGATGGCGCGCGTGACGCCGGCACAAAATCCGCGGGGTTGGGCAAGAATGACTTGCATAGGTATAAAGTCCGTTTTCGTTTGAGTTCTTATGAGAATGTCGAGATTTTAACGGGCGCGGGACAAAAAGCAGAGAAAAACGCCGAAACAAGAGTGTGAGCAAATGTGCCGTGTCGAGCTTGCCGAAGGGGCGGTTTTGCAAAATGTCCCGAAAATCGGGCGAAAGCGGGCACAAGATTTTTTCCAAAAAATTCAGTAGAATACGCCCCCTGCGACAAGCGGATCTCTACGGTTGACTCGGTCGAGATGCACGATCGAATACAACGCGGATTCAACCTTTGCCAACTTAGGTCTTGGCAAGGGCGGTTTTTTGTCGTATAATATTTTTCTTTCCAATTTTCGCGCTCACGCCAGCTTTAAAAATTTGGCGAGGCGTGAAGCGTTATTAACTTTTTTAATTTACGGGAGTTAGCGATGGCACGAGTGTGTCAAGTCACCGGCAAGGCGCCGATGGTCGGCCATCAAGTCTCGCACGCGAACAACAAGACCAAGCGTCGTTTCATGCCGAACCTGCAGTATCGTCGTTTCTGGGTCGAAAGTGAAAACCGTTGGGTCCGCCTGCGTTTGACGACGGCCGGACTTCGCACGATCGACAAGGTCGGTATCGATGCAGTTCTCGCGGATCTTCGCGCCCGCGGCGAAATCTAATTTAGGAGATTGAACCATGGCAAAGGGTGCACGCGAAATCATTAAGATGGAATCTACGGCCGGTACCGGCTACTTCGTCACCACGATGAAGAACAAGAAGAATTCCACGGGCAAGCTCGAACGTAACATGTTCGATCCGGTTGCTCGCAAGCACGTTTTGTTCAAGGAAGTGAAGTTGCGTTAATTCGCAGCCGTAGCTTCGGTCAAGTTCTTCGGAGCTTGATACTGAACACGACAAGCTTTCAAAGACCGATGCGTTGAAGTGAAAACTTCGCATAACGCGTCGGTTTTTGTTTGCCTTCAACTTTTGTAAAAAAACAAAACCGGACAAGCGCAAAAGCCCATCCGGTATCGTTTCGATATCTCAAGGTCGATTACTTCTTGAGATACGTTTTGATGTGCTCAACGGATAGACGACCGCCGTTGATAGCCCAAGACGATGCCGTGCCTTCGGCAATGTGCATGTCGTAGCTGTCAGAGTACAAACCGCCCGCATCCTGACCGATGGCGTAGATGCCTTTGATGACTTTGCCCTCGGGTGTCAACGGCTGGAAGTGCTCGTTGACGCTGGCGCCGCCCACTGTTGCGTAGGTGCGCAACGACCCTTTAATCGCGTAAAACGGTCCTTTCTTGACTTCGCGCAACCACTGAGAATCCTTATAGAACTCGTCGTCCTTTTGGTTCTTCGTCATCTGATTCATGCGCTCGACCGTGTTTTGCAAGCGCTTGGGATCCATGCCGGTGAGTTTGGCAAGTTCTTTCAGACTGTTGGCCTTGTAGCAAAAGCCCTTCTTGACACCTTCGGCAAAAAGTTTGTCGAAGTTATCGAACTTCGTGCCCGGAGCCACCATACCGAAGTAGCCGCGCGGCAGACCGACGTTAATCATTTCTTTGCGGGTGTTGTCGTCAAAGACGGCAAAGGCTTCGCCGCCGATTTCTTCAGCTGCGTTGGAAATGTATTCCAAAGGCAGCGTTTCGTCAGCAAAACGATCGCCCTTGGGGCTGACTTTCAAGTACGGCTGGAACAAGGCCGCTAACAGGCGAACGTAAGTGGCGCCCGTCAAACCGTCTTTGCCGAACTGAAGCTCCGTGGGAACGTCCTTTAACCAAAGACCTGCCTGCATCGTCACATTCATGTTGACGAGCTTTGCGCCTGCTTTTTCAAGCATCTGCACGCCGTCACCGGTGCGACCCGGAGAACCTGCAGATTCGTACCCCGCGTAGGGCAGGTATTTCTTCACCATTTCGGGGTTGCAAGAAAAGCCGCCCGTAGCAATGATCACGGCCTTGGCGTTGATCGTGAGCTTGTTGCCGTCTTCGTTGGTGGCAACCACGCCGCGTACGGTGCCGTCCTTATCGATAATGAGGGACTGCGCCGGGGTAGAGGTCAAAATCTTGCCACCCTTGGCTTCGATTTTTTCGGCAAAGTTTGTGATCAAGGACGAGCCGTGACCGCCTTCGAACATGTGCCAGGTGCGGTTACCGTCGATAAAGGCCGTGTGAACACCTTCAAAGTTGATGCCGTGTGCTTCGAGCCAATCGATGGTCGTGGCTGTTTCCTTGAGCCAGTTATTCAAGGCCTTGCCGTTGATGCGCCAGTGGTGAAAGTCCATAACGCGCTTGAATTGCTTTTCGGCGTTGATGCCCACATTGTCTTTGATTTGCAGGCGAGACCCCACGGCAAAGGTGCCTTCCATAAAGTTGCCGCCACCGCCTATGACGCCGAGTTTTTCAAGAATGACGGTGTTGTAACCGGCGTCCACTGCGGCCATACCCGCAGACATACCGCCGGCACCGGCGCCCACGACGCACACGTCAACGTTCATCGTTTGATCGGCAGCGAAAGCCAAAGTGGTCGAGCCGCCCAACGTTGCCGCAACGGCCAGACTCAAGAGCATGAATCTTCTCTGCATACGTATCTCCTCGTTTTGCAAAGGTCGAATTTATTTGTTCGAAAGAGACAAATTTCAACCCCTGAGAAGATTGTAGCCCCGTTGGCAAACCCGATTTGTTAGTAAAAACAGCAAAAAACCGAGACGGCGTTGCAGACCTGTCTCGGTTTTAGGGTGTGCTGAATCGCGTCGGGGCGAATTACGGCATCTGAATCTTGCCGCCCGTCGGAGGAACGCCGAAGCCCGGAGAGCCCGGGGTGACGATCTTGCTGGCGGCTTCGCGACGCATTTCCTGCAGACGTTCGATGGTCTGACGAACACCGGCCTTGGCGGCTTCGCCGTACTTGGCAACGGCTTCTGCAACGCTTGCGGCTTCGATTTCAAAAGAAATCGGCAAGGGCCCCATCTGCGTCATGATCTGCACTTCACCCGTGAAAATCGGGGTGCGGCTCGGATCCTTGGCACCTTCGGGGGTGATGGGCGTTAAAACGTGCAACGTACCCATCTTGCGATCCGTCACGATTTCTTCGGTGTAAAGGTTGGCCGAATCCATTTCGGCCTTGAGATCGTCGAGTTCGGACATGAAAACTCCAAAAGTCAAAGAAAACCGCACGATGTCTCGCACGGTTTTGTGTCATAGAAATTCTTAGTTTCTATATGAGGACGCCGCCCTGAAATTTCAAGAGCGGCGTCGTAAAAAAGTTCGATGCGAAGGCTACCGATTAACGATAAACCATCACCGGCAACTTGCAGTGCGTGAGCACTTTTTGGGTTTCGCTGCCGAGCAGAACGGCGGCAAGACCCTTGCGCCCGTGGCTGGCCATAAAGACGCAGTCGCAGTTGTGCTGGGAGCTTGCTTCCATAATGGCTTCGGCCGGCGAGAAGCTCTTGACGGCAAGCGTTTCGACCGGAATGCCGGCGTCTTCGAACACCTTGCGGGCTTCCGAGAGACGTTCTGCGGCAACTTCACGCATTCTTTCGTCATAGTCGTCGATCGATTCGGGACGATATTCGGACAAAGACGTGTAGCTGTAGGGTTCGATCACGGTCATCAGAACGACCTTTGCACCCAACGGCTTGGCGAAGCGAGATGCACCCTTGACGGCTTCGATGGACAACGGGGAACCGTCGGTGGGAACCAAAATGCACTTGTACATGACGTTAAAACTCCCTAAGTATGGATAACTTTATTGTAATCAAATCTTGAGCATGGGCGGCAGAGATGAGCCGTGTTGCCAAGCAGAAATTTTGTGTTCGGGACAATGTGTGGCGTCGTGTTTACACGCTGCCGACTTTTTGCTGTGTCAGTATATGCGCCAAAACGGCGTTGGCAAGTCGCAACCCCAAACTTGCCGTGACGACGACAGCCGTTCCGAACCCGGATTGCGCTCCCACGTCTTGCGCGGCATCGGCTGCGCACGGGCGTCCCGACTCGTCGCTAAATACGGCCGTGATGCCGAACTTGCGCGTCTTTTTCGGATCGTTGCTGCCCGTGGGAAATCCGTGCGACTTTCTCAAACCGGCGCGCACCTTGGAAAGCAGCGCATCGTTTTTGACGCACGCCAAATCGCTCGTTTGAATGCGGGAGGGATCTACGCGCCCGCCGGCGCCGCCCGAAACAAAGATCGTTCGACCGTTGGCCTTGGCCCAGGCAATCAAATCGATCTTGGCCGAAAGACTGTCGATAGCGTCGACAATCAGAGCATCGGCAGGAATGATTTCTTCAAAATTGTCTTTGGACGCAAAGGCTTTGTGTGTCGTGATGTCGACATTGGGGTTGATGCTTTTGAAGCGCTCGGCCAAAACCTCGACCTTGGGTAAACCGACGGTGGCGCCGGTAGCCGGCAACTGACGATTGATGTTGCTTTCAGCCACCGTATCCATGTCGATCAATGTCAATTTGCCCACGCACGTACGGCAAAGGGCTTCGGCGCACCAGCTACCAACGCCGCCAAGGCCGATGACGCACACGTGTGCGTTTTGAAAAGCCGCAAGTCCAGCGTTGGAATAAAGTCTGGCGATGCCGCCGAAGCGTCTGGTATCGGATGAATTCATGTGTTCGTTAAAAACAAAAGAGCGGGACACGACATGAAAAGTCGTCTCCCGCCGAAGTGATCGTTATTTGGTTTGATTGTCCGTATCGGGTTTGGTTTGGTCGATATCCATCACCGTTTCTTTCGTCTGTACGGTTTTGTTTTTTCTCACAAACCAGGTGAAGAACACCGGTACGAAGATCGTGGCAATAAAGGTTGCCGCAATCATGCCGCCGAAAACGCCCGTACCCATGGAGTGGCGAGCCGAAGCACCGGCGCCCGTGGCAAATACCAAGGGCACCACGCCCAAGACGAAAGCCAAGGACGTCATCAAAATCGGACGCAGTCGCAGGTGAGCCGCTTCGATAGCGGCATCAAAGGCGTTCATGCCTTCGTGCATCTTCTGCGAAGCAAATTCCACGATCAAAATGGCGTTTTTAGCCGTCAAACCGATCAAGACCAACAAGCCGATCTGGAAATAGATGTCGTTGGCGGCGCTGCGCATCCACAACGACACCAAGGCCCCCAACACGGCAAAGGGAATGGCAAGCACCACGGCAATGGGCAAAGACCAACGTTCGTACAAAGCGGCCAAAATCAAGAAGACGATCACCAGACCGAAGATAAAGGCCGTGGACGACGACGCCCCGATGCGCTTTTCGTGCCAAGCCTGCCCCGTCCATTCAATGCCGTAGCCGTCGGGTAAAACTTCGGCCGCGACTTCTTCGACCACGCGGATGGCTTCGCCCGAGCTCACGCCTTCAACGGCAGAGCCCATGAATTGCGAGGCCAAGTAACCGTTCATACGCGCCAAAGAGTCCGCACCCGACGTGCGCTCCACCGTGATTAAAGAGCCCAAGGGAACCATTTCGCCCGTAGTGCTCGAGCGCACCCAGATGCGTCCGTAGTCTTCGGGGGTGGAACGGTCGATGCCGTTGGCCTGCATGATGACGCGATAGATACGGCCGTTGCGCGTAAAGTCGTTGATGTAAGAGCCCGCAAAGTAGTCCGAGAGCGAATCGTAAACGTCGGCGGACTCAACCCCCAAGCGCATGGCTTTTTCTTCATCCAAATGCACGCGAAGAATCGGCGTCTCGGCACGCATGAAGGAGCGAAGGCTCGTCAATTCCGGTCGTTGCCCCAAGGCCTGCATAAAGTCGTTGGTGACTTGTTGCAAAAGTTGCGCATCGTCGTTGCCGCGCGACTGGATGAAGCCCGAGAAACCGTTGGACGAACCCAAACCGCGAATGGCGGCGGGCAACGAGGCCACGGAAATCGAGTCGGTCGAACGAGAAGCAATCGCCTGTAGCTTATTACGCAATTCGAAAGCCGTTTCCGTACGTTCTTCCCAGGGCTTTAAGCGAATCACGTAGGTCGCGGTATTGGGACGAATATCGCTGCCTTGGGTATCGAAACCCGTCATCACCAAAATGGAACTGACGGCAGGCAACTCGCGAGTGATGTCTTGGCGCACCTTTTCGGATTCTTTTTCCGTACGGGCAAAAGCAGAGCCTTCGGGCAGCGTCATGCTCATGCGCAAAATGCCCTGGTCTTCCGTCGGAACGAAGGCCGTGGGCGTGTGTACGATGATCTGCCAGCAGGCTACGGTGACGCCGATTAAAATCAAGGCAGAAATGTATCTGAAGCGCAAAGCGAGCTTGACGATCTGAAGATAGCCGAAGGTAAATTTCGACAACCCCGTATTGAACCAATGAAAGAATCGATTAGTCGAGGGCTTTTCGTTTTTCAGCAACACGGCGCACAGTGCCGGCGTCAAGGTCAGTGCCACAAAACCGGACAAAGCCACGGACACGGCCACCGTTACGGCAAACTGTCGATAAAGTTCGCCCGCCATGCCGCCCAAAAAGGCCACGGGCACAAACACGGCCGAGAGCACCAAAACGATGGCCACCAAGGCGCCCGCCACTTCCTTCATGGCTTTGTGCGCGGCCTCGACAGCCGAGAGCTTTTCATAGCGCATCAAACGCTCGACGTTTTCCAACACCACGATGGCGTCGTCGACCACGATACCGATGGCAAGCGTCATGGCAAAAAGCGTCAAGGTGTTTAACGAAAAGCCGAAAGCCCAGAGGCCTGCCATCGTGCCGATCAAAGACACGGGCACGGCCAACATCGGAATAATCGTGGTGCGCCAGTTTTGCAAAAAGAGGAAGACGACGATCAAAACCAAAATGCCGGCTTCAAGCAACGTCTTTAACACTTCGTGCAAAGAGGCTTCCACAAAGACGGTCGTATCGTCGGTGATTTCGTGAGCGACTTTGCCTTCGGGATAAAGTTTTTCCAAGCGAGCGAGCTCGTTTTTGACATTTTCGGCAGCGGCCA
Source organism: Sutterellaceae bacterium (assembly GCA_030531135.1). GTDB lineage: Bacteria > Pseudomonadota > Gammaproteobacteria > Burkholderiales > Burkholderiaceae_F > Duodenibacillus. The sequence continues at coordinate 15,468 of JAUNOJ010000003.1, forward strand.
TCGCGTTGGCGCCCGTTTGCAGATAGACGCCGACGGTCACGGACGGTTTGCCGTTAAAGATGTTGACGAACTGATAGCTGCGCTTGCCGATGGAAGTGTCTGCTACGTCGCGAATACGCACGATGGAGCCGTCGTCGCCCGCTTTCAAAATGATGTTGCCGAATTCTTCGGGCGTCAAAAGCTGGGACTGCGCTTTGGAAGTGTAGTAAAGCTGCTGGTCTGCGGGCGACGGAGAGGCCCCCACCTGACCCACGCCGCGCTCGGCGTTTTTGTCATCCACGGCGGCTTCGATATCTTTGGGCATGATGCCCATCTTGGCCATGCGTTGCGGATCCATCCAGATGCGCATGGCGCTTTGCGTGTTACCGAAGACGCTCACGTCGCCGATGCCGGGCAGGCGCTTTAAATAGTCGATGACGTTTAAAAGCGCATAGTCGGCCAACTCGGTGGGCGAGAGCGACCCGTCGGGCGAGGTGTAGGCAATCATCATCAAGACTTCTTCGGAGCGCTTTCTGACGTTCACACCGTTTTGTCGCACCTGTTCGGGCAGGCTGCGCTCGGCCGTACGTACGCGGTTGTTGATTTCAAGCATCGCGTAGTTGGGGTCGGTGCCCACGTCAAACGTACATTGAATGCGCACGTCGCCGTTGGCGCGAATGGAAGTCGTGTAATAAAGAAGACCTTCGATACCCGAGAGCTGATCTTCAATGGGAGCGGCCACGGTACGCGCCAACGTTTGCGCGTTGGCACCTTCATACTGGGTGCTGATCGTTACCGTCGGCGGCGTGATATTGGGGTATTGCGACATGGGCAAAACGCGCATGGCGACAAAACCGGCCAAAACGATCAAAATCGACAGAACCGTTGCAAAAATCGGGCGTCGAATGCAAAAACTGCTGAGCATGATGAGTGTCCGATTCGTGGGTTAAGGGGTCGATTGAGCGGTTGCGGCGTCCTTTAAGACGACTTTGATTCCCGGGCGCAGACGCTGAATGTTGTCGACAATGACCTTGTCGCCGGCATTGAGCCCCTTTAAGACGATCCAGTCGCTGTCAGCCCAATTTCCCACGACGATGGGCTTGGCAACAGCTTTGCCGTCTTGGGCGACATAAACCTCGTAGGTGCCGTCGGGCAACTGATAGACGGCGTGTTGCGGCACGCGCGAGACATTTTTCAAGGTTTGGGTTTGCAACTGTACGTGAACGAGTTGCCCCGGCAAAACACCGGCTTCCCCAGCGTTGATTTTGGCTCGCATCATGCGCGTGGCCGTGGTCGTATCCATCTGGGTGGCAACGTAGTCAAGCGCAGCGTCGTACATCTGTCCGTCGGCCATGCGCAAACGCACCTTGTTGGTCAATTCGATCTTGGCACCTGCCAAATCGCGCTCGGACACCGTAAAGCGAATGCGCAGGTTGTCCGGTTGCGTGATACGCGCCAGCAGTGTTGAAGTTTCGCTCACGAGTGCCCCGACATTGACTTCGGATGCGCCGACCAAACCGTCGCTTGTGGCTTTGACGTGCGTGCGATCCAAGTCGATGCGGGCATTGGCTTCGTTGGCTTTGGCAGAGGCCAAAAGCGCTTTGCGAATGTCAACCTGACTTTGGGCGTCGTCGCGCTCTTTGCGGCTGACTGCCTTGGCTTCATAAAGCTTTTGGTAGCGGGCCGCTTCGCGAATGTCTTGCTTAAGTTGCGCTTGAACCTGACGGCGATCGGCGATCATGGCATCCAGAGCCGCTTTGTAGGGCGCAGGATCGATCTCAAAAAGGGTATCGCCTTTTTTGACGCGATCGCCTTCTTTATAAGCAATTTTTTGCAAAAGCCCCGAAACCTGAGCTCTGACTTCGGCTTCCGCCGTACCTTCGGTTACGCCCAAAGCCTCGATCCAACGGTATTCGTCTTTGGGTTCGATCGTGACGGTTTGTACCGTCAACGGCGGACGTTCGACGGCGACCGTCGCCTGCTTTTGGCAACCGGAAAGGACGCCTGCCAACATCAGTGTGCATACGGCCGCATAAAGAATGCCGGAACGAGGCAATAAACAATTTTTGGACATAACTTGGGTTTCGCAAATACAAAAACGGTTACGGACGAAAGGAATTTTTCGGATTATATGGACTCGTCTACTTGCGCGCTTTGGGAGAAAACGTTAGCCAACGTCAAAAAAATCCACAAATTCGTTTCAAAATTTAACAAAAATATCGAAATCAGATAATTTCGGTCGCACGTACAAGCCAAGCCTGCGCTTTCGGACTTAAAAGTTCGAAAAGACTTTCGCGCACGCGACGGTGATAGTCGTTGACCCACCAAATTTCAAAAGGCGTCATCATCGATGTGTCGATCAAACGCGTATCGATCGGGCAAAGACTTAACGTTTCAAACGTCAGCATCGGTTGCATTTGCCCGTCTTCGGCCTCAAGCGCCACGGGCGTGACCAGATTCTCGGTACGAATGCCCCAAAGGCCTGTTCGATAAAGACCGGGTTCGTTGGAAAGCACCAAACCTTCGACGACGCGCGTTTCGTTCACGGTCGGACAGCGCGGCGAAATATGCACCGGTCCTTCGTGCACCGAAAGTGCAAAGCCGACGCCGTGTCCGGTTCCGTGACCGTAGTCGGCGCCGATTTCCCAAATGGGCGCTCGGGCAAAGGTATCCAATTGCGCGGCAAATGTTCCTTTGGGAAAGCGTGCCGTTGCCAGAGCAATGTGACCGCGCAACACGGCGGTGAAGTCTCGCTTGAGCGCTTTGTCGCTCGGTCCCACGGCAACCGTTCGCGTAATGTCGGTGGTGCCGCCCGTGTACTGGCCGCCCGAGTCGATGAGCAAAACACAAGCGTCGTTGACAACGGACGAATCCGTTTCGGACGGACTGTAGTGGGGCAGCGCCGCATTGGCGCCTGCTGCCGAAATCGTCGTAAAGCTCAAATCCAAAAAGCCCGGCAACCGACTTCTTAAGGTGTTGAGCTTTTGGGCCACATCGTTTTCGGTGAGCGTGACGCCTTCGGCCAAAGAGTTTTCCAGCCAGGCAAAAAGTTCGCACAAGGCCGCGCCGTCATGGCGCATGGTTTGGCGCAACAAGTCAAGCTCTTGGGGGGTCTTGCGGCTTTTTAACAATTGCACCGGATTGTTTTTGCGCACGATTTCGATGCGCTCGTCGGCCAAAAGCTTCAAGTAAAGCGCCTGGGTGGTGCTGGCCGCATCGACCAAAACCGTGTGGCCCGGCAGCCTGGATAGCAAATCGGCGCCGCTGCGCTTGATGTCGACGACTTTAAAGCCGTCGGCTTTAAGACTTTCCAACACGGCGGGATCGGCAAATTTTTTGGGATCGATATAAAGAATGCCGCCTTGGTGACAGATCAAAGCGTAAGCCGTGAAAACCGGGGTGCAGGCCACGTCGCTGCCGCGCAAATTGGTGATCCAGGCCACATCGTCCAAGGCGGTCAGTAAAAGCGCCTGCGCGTCGGCCTCGGTTAAAGCGCGGGAAACGGCTGCCAATTTTTCTTTACGCGTGCTCTGTCCGTAGTCAAAAGCAAAGACGGGTGCCGAATTGGCTTCGGGGCGTTCGGTCCAAATCGTCGACATCAAGGTGTCGTTGGCTAAAAGCGCAATGTCGCCGGCGGCAAGCTGCGTTTCCACCTCGGCATAGCGTTGCACCGAAATCGTTCTCGGATCAATGCCCACGGTAGCGCCGGCAGGCAAATGTTTGACGAGCCATTCGGTAATGCGAGGCGTTTCGATGGCGCCCTGGCGCATCAACTCGATTCCAGTGCCTTCAAGCTGCTGAAGGGCCTGTTCCCAGTAGCGGGAGTCCGTCCACAAAAGCGCTTTTTGCGCGCAAATGACCAAGGTGCCGGCCGAGCCGGTAAAGCCCGACAAATATTTTCTGAAAGCCCAATCTTCGGGCAAGTATTCGCAAAGGTGCGGATCGCCCGTTAACACGACCCATGCATCGATTCGGCGCTTTTTCATATATTCGCGCATACGGTGCAAACGATCGATTACTTGGAGACGATTTTGAGCCATGATTTTCTGATTTCGAAAAGTACAAACCTCATGGATTGTAGGCATAAGCCGACTGATTTGGGGGACTTTTCGAAAAAAGAGACAAATTAGGCAAGACTTAGAAAAGCTTGATGACGGTAATGCGCAAAGGCATGGAAATCGTGCCGTCGGCTTCTTGGCTGTCCTTGCCGATATCCAAGGCAATCATGCGCCAACCGGCGTCTTTCATTTCGGCCAGCGTGGCTTCGACCCCCGATTCTGCACAGATGAAGACGATGTCGTTTAAGGGGCGTTTGGTCGAAAGCGGCTCTTTGGCCGTGCAAGACCACTGCTCGCGGTCTTTGGCTTCAAATAAGGGGGCCACGACACGCGCAATTTGTTGTTGATCGATGGTTTCGCCTTCGATGCTGCCTTTGTCTTGCGTAGCGCACCCCGAGAGCACTGCCAAAGCGGCGGCGCCGACAAGCGTACGACGAAAAGAAGTCAAAAACGAGGCGGTCATGGATCGACAAACGAAAGACAATGAAAAGACGAAGCCCTAAGTGTAGCAAAAGCGCTTTGCGCATAACGATCGAAAATCGGGCACAAAGCGCTTTCTCACGCAACGGTTAGCGACGGCGGTAACGCAGCACCATGCCCGGAGGCAGGTTGGAGCTCACCGACTCGAAGCGATCGTCGCGCATGTCTTGGCGGGCATCTGCGCGACGCGTCACGGTCGACTTGATGTTGCCTTCATTGCGACGGACTCCGAAGCCGTTGCCGCGCGATCTTCCGGAATTCGTTTTGGCATCCTGACGTTTCCAGGCCGATTCGTTGCGCTTGCCGCGGCTTGTGTTGCCGGGCATGGACTGCGGAAGATAGATCGCTTGATTTTGCGGCGCAAAGGGGTCGACGGGCGCGTAGCTTGCAGCACGCGGACGCGCCGAGCGGCGAGAGTCGTCGCGTTTGGCGTCGCCCAAATGACGCGTGTCGCGATGGCGCCCCAAACTCTTGGGAGCGTCGAAACGATCCTGAGAGCTGTCTTTACGCCCATCCTTTTGGCGTGACGGCTTTTTGGGCGCATCGTGCTTGACGGTCTGAGCCACTTTGGCAATGACTTCGGGCGCTTTGCGGCGAATCTTCTTTTCGAAGCGATCGGCCGGATTGTCCGAGACTTTGGCCTTTTTGTTTTCTTCTTTCACGAGCGTTTCGACTTCGGCGGCAACCGCATTTTTCTTGACGCTCTTTTTGGCTTTGTCCGCGCCTTGGCGACGGGACTGACGCAAGCGTTCGCGCTCTTGCGCGCGGGCCTTGTCGCGCTCGGCTTCGTCGCGAGCGATATCTTCGGGGACTTCGCCGTCGTAGCCTTGCGCAGTGACGAGCTCGATTTTGCGCTTTAAGAGCTTTTCAATGGCTTGAAGCAACTCGACTTCGTCGGGGCTGACCAAACTCACGGCGTGGCCTTCCACGCCGGCGCGTCCCGTACGTCCGATGCGATGCACGTAGTCTTCGGCGACATTGGGAAGCTCGAAATTGACCACATGCGGCAGTCCTTCGATATCGAGACCGCGCGCGGCGATGTCGGTTGCCACCAAAACGCGAATGGAACGGTTTTTAAAGCCCGACAAAGCCT
>JAUNOJ010000168.1 GCA_030531135.1 Sutterellaceae bacterium
CGCATGTCCAAAGCTTCCGTGGCGGTGATGGGTTCGGACAAAAGAATTTTTTCGGCGGCCTTGTGATAACCCGCATTCATCAAGGTCAAAAGCGAGGCGCCGTAACGAGGCGTGAGTCCCAAAGCCGTAAAGGGCAAAGAGAAAAGCGCTCGCGAACCGGCATAGACCATGTCGCAGTAGTAGAGCATGGTGACGGCCAAGCCCACGGCAGGACCCTCGACGCAGGCAATGACAGGCTTGGTGCAGGCTGACAGCGCCTCGATCATGCGACCGGTGGGCGTATCGGGCTCTGCGCTCGGGTTTTTAAGCTGTTCAGACAAGTCGCCCCCGGCACAAAAGATGCCGGGCTGGGCGTGGAGAAACACCACGCGCACGTCGTCGTTTTGTGCGGCTTGGGTGAAAACTTCGGTCAATGCTTCGAGGGCGGCCGCATCGAGCGCATTGCGCTTTTCCTGGCGAGCGATCTCGACGGTGAGAATGTGGTTTTCAATATTGTGCTGAATCGACATATTCGGGGTACTGAACAAATGGGTTAAAGGGTAAGACTGTAGACAAGCATATTGGCGTCTTCGGGGCAGTCTTTGGCACGGTAGCCGCGGCGAGACATGAGTCCCGCCATGGCATCGTTGCCTTTGAGGACGTAGCCCTCGATGGTTTTCATGCCGCGACGACGCGCTTCGTTTTCCAAGCGTTGCATCAATAAGGCGCCGAAGCCGGCTCGCTGATACTGATCTTCGACGACGATACCGAATTCTGCCGTGTCGCTATCGGGATGCATGAAGATGCGGCCGACGCCATGAATTTCGGGCCCCACGGAACTGTTGTCCACAATGATGCGTGCCGCTTCGCGATCGTGATCGATTTGCGTGAAATCGATGATTTCCACGTCGGTCAATTCTTTGGCATCTTTGTGGAATCGCATGTAGGACGTTTTTTGCGACAGGCGCGAATACATACGCTTTAAGGGCTCGAAATCGTCGGCGCGAATGCTACGGATGCGCATCAGTCCCGCTTTGGTGGTGATGTCCTCTTCGCAAAGCGTCGAAGATGGCGCAATCAGCATGTGCGAATAATCGGCATCGGGCACCGACGGTTTGCTGTTGAGCGTCACGGCACTATCCAAGGCGGTAACGCCGTTTTCGTCGGCAATCAAAGGATTGACGCTGACTTCGGCCACCGCCGGGATTTCGCACACCATGCGCGAGATGCGCAGCACCAATCGCACCAGTGCGTCTTGGTCGATGGCGGGCATGCCGCGGAAAACGCCCAAAGCTTGTGCCATCGGATGTTTGGTCAAGAGTTCTTTGGCCAGCGGTTCTGTCAAGGGCGCGAGCTCAATCGTTTGCGTATCGAAAAGCTCTCCGGTACGGCCGCCTGCGCCGAAATAAATGGCCGGGCCCAAAACGGGGTCTGTGGCCACTCGTACGCTTAATTCGCGGCCGTGAGGCGTTTCGGCCATCTTTTGAACAAAGACACCCTTAAACAAAGCCATGGGTGCGAGTTTTTTGACGCGTTGGCGAATCTCTTCGAAACTTGTGGCGACGGCTTTCTCGGTTAGAAGATTCAAAATGACACCACCCACGTCGGTTTTGTGTGCAATGCCGTCGGCGGATAATTTCAGTACGACGGGAAAGCCGATGCGCCGAGCCGCGTTGACGGCGTCTTCGCTTGTCGTGGCAAAGGCCGAGGGCAAAGACTTGATGCCGAAGCTTGCAAGCAACTGAACGGTTTGTTCTTCCGGCAGGATATGTTCTTTTTTCAGTTTGGCTTCTTCGATGACTACGCGGGCTACCGTCAGATCGCGCGCGTTTTCTGCTTGCGTGCCTTCCTTGGGAACGCGCATGCGGCGCTCTTTGAGGTATTCGTAATCGGAGAGGTGCTTGAAGGCTCGGGCGGCCAAATCGGGCGTATTCAACAGCGGCAATCTGCAACGTTTAAACGCCAGGCGCATATCGGCTTCGGGCGCATCCGACACCCAATTGACAATCACGGGTTTAAAGCTCTTGTCGGCCGCATCGGCAATGAGTTGCACGGTGCGCGGTGTTTGAGTCATGGCGCTCGGCGCCAGAGAAATGACGGCGCCGTCGACTTGATTGTCGGCCAAAACCAAATTGAGCACTTGCGCAAACGTTTCGGGGGCGGCATCCGAGCCCAAAGTCAGAGGATTGGTAAGCGTCGTGGCAGGATTTAACAGCGATTTGATTTTGCGCTGGGTCTCGATCGAAAATTCGGCCAAGGTAACGCCGGCAGCGTCAACGGCATCGGCCGACAGCGAGGCAAAGCCCAAACCGTTGGCTAAGACCGCCAAGCGACCCTGACGGGGATTTTTGCCCGAGGCAAACACTTCGAGCGTGGCGCAAAACTCTTCGATGCGCTCGCAACGAATGGCGCCGGCGCGCTCAAGCATGGCGTCAAAAACGGCTTCGTCGCCCACGGGGGCGGCCAATCGACTGGCAATTAAGCGCCCTGCGCTCGAGCCGCGACTGGCCTTCAAAAGTACAACGGGTTTGCGGCGCACGGCGGCTCTGACGGCCGAATAAAAAGCTCTCGGGTGGCGCAGCGTTTCGATGTGCATGGCAATGATGCCGGTTTCGGGGTCGTTGGCCAAAAATTCGACGATTTCGGCTAAGGTTACATCGCTTTCAAGTCCCGATGAAATGACCGTGGAAAAGCCCATGGCCGCACGCGAGGCGTAGTCCAAAATGGTGGCCGTGACCGCCCCCGATTGGCTCAACAAACCCACGTTTCCCGTTTCGGCCAACTGCGGCCAGTAGCTAACGTTCAATCCGATCGAGGGACGCATGATGCCCATGGAGTCCGGCCCGATCAGGCGAATGCCGGCTTTACGCGCAAATTCGGCAATTTCGCTTCGCCAGTGGCGATCTCCCGTGAGCGCATCGTTGCCCGGCGTGAGCAGCACGTTGGCAATCCCCAACTTTTGACACTCTTTAAGCAAGCCCATGACGGTGTGAGCAGGCGTAGCGATGACGGCCAAGTCGATGGCCGCAGGCAGTTCGCTTAAGCTCGACCAACAGGGCACGACACCGATGTATTTGTATTTCGGATTGACCGGATAGGCCTCAAGCGCGCGTTTGCCGTTCATGACACCGTTCCAAACATAGGTGCCGCGGCTTTGGCTACGGTCGCTTGCGCCGACGACGGCAACCGCGTGCGGGATAAATGCTGATTTTAGGCTGTGCGTCAATTCCATGGAAAATCCGAAATGGCTTAAGATTAGTGCGAAAACAAACTTCGGTGATTTTACCGCGCCTGCCCTTTGATTACTCGGAAATTTTGTCAATGTCGTTGTCTGAAAAAAGTTCTCCGCCCAAGACCTGGCACTACCCCGACGGCAGTGTCATTTCGTGCACCGAAAAAGTCAAAGTGCTCGAAGAAAATTGGCACGAAGTCAAAGCGCTGTTGCAAGACGTTTTGGACGATGCCGTCTTGATGGGATGCACCCAAGCGCAGGTCAAGCAAGAATATAAGCGCTTGATTGACGAACTCGAGTGCGCTTACCGGGAGCAGACGCCAACGGATAAGGACAAAACAACAGAATCTTGAACAAAATAGGCAAGTGTTCGAATGGGTGTTTCCTCATAATGTTTGCCAGAACTCAAAAATTTAGCGACTTTTGAGGCTTTACGATTTGTTTGGGAGAAAGCAATGTCCGAAAATTATCGTTGCGGCGGCCCTTGTTGCATCGGCGAAAGCGACAATAAGATGCAACGCCGCGAATTGTTTGAAAAGGCGGCGGTTTTAGGCACGACCTTGGCCGTCGCCCCTTCTGTATTGGCTGCGTCGGCAAAGCCCGCAGCCGGGAGTGAAAAAATGACAGAAAAGTTTGCTCAAGCGCCGACCGTGGGCTCCGTTCGCGTCGCCTCCGACGCCCCGGGCTCCAAAGCCAAGGTGTACTTCTCGCGCAAAATCGATGCGGAAACGCTGCAAAAGCTCTACGGCTTGGTCAACGACTCGATTTACGGCAAAGTGGCCATCAAGTTGCATACCGGTGAAAAGAACGGTCCTAACATTTTGCCGCGCGATATGGTTCAGGCACTGCAAAGTCAAATTCCCAACAGCAGTATCGTCGAAACCAATACGCTGTATCCGGGCGACCGCTATACGACCGAAGGTCACCGCGAAACTTTGAAGGTCAACGGTTGGACGTTCTGCCCGGTGGACATCATGGACGAAGAAGGCACGGTGATGTTGCCGGTTCGCGGCGGAAAGCACTTTAAGGAAGTGTCGATGGGCGGGCATATCGTCAACTACGACTCGATGTTGGTTTTGACTCACTTTAAGGGTCATGCCATGGGCGGCTTCGGCGGCTCGATGAAAAACATCGCCATCGGTTGCGCCGACGGTC
>JAUNOJ010000169.1:0-2681 GCA_030531135.1 Sutterellaceae bacterium
TCATCCTGAGTCAAGCCCCACTGACCGCGAAGGTCGGAGAACTCGAAACGGTTGTTGAGCGTCAAATCCAAAACGGGCCAATTCAATCTACTGGCTACCTGCATGACCGCCGAAGTCTTGCCGCATCCCGTGGGGCCAGTCAGCCAAAGAGCCGTGCCCTGCGGATAAAGCAGAAAGATCAGGAGGTCTTGCAAGAGCGTGTAGCCGAACACGTAGTTCTTGTCGCGAGCCGGAATGCGTTCGTGCGTTTCGTCAGAAAAGCCCGTGCATTTCCAAGCCGGATTGAACTTGTATTCCGAGCCGTCATCTTTGATCACGTGCTCGAAGGCTGCGCCAGTGATTTCCTTGTAAAAGGAAGGGTTCGTGTTGGTTGTCATTTTTTGTATCTCCAAAGAAAAAATCCCTGAAGATACAAACACACATCCTTGTGGGATGATATTTGTCCCACAGGGAGTCGTTATGTCAGAGCCTGAAACCGAGCGGTTCAGGTCAAGTCAGTTTTATTACTTTACTTGGGCGTCTTAGTATCGTCATGTTTCCGGTCATCAGTGATGGAGAAATACATAACGATAGCTGTGAAGATGCAAAAGGCCAATGTAACCAGACCAAATAATTGGATTCCAGTCATTTTTTCTCCTTATCCCGATATTTTCGGGCACGATCAGCCAGAAACAGTCCGCAAAGAAAAAGTCCAACAGAATACACGGTGCTACACCAAGCGCATCCAGAAGAAACGATTTCCTGCGCCCCAATCGTACACGATTGCTTCTCAAACAAAAGTGAGATGAAACCACCCACACTGACAAATTCAGCCACTGAGGATGTGTACGATAAAGCAACAGAGTTGAGGATGTACCGATATACGAACATCCTAATCTTTTCTTTCATTGTACCTCCTAAAAAAAATGCAAGAGGCACAATCCCCCGTAACGGAGACAATGCCCCGTGCGGGTTTTGAAAAGAAAGGAACTTTTGATGAATTGATCAGTCAGCCGAAACGATCTCTCAATCCGTTAGGAATAGAAAAATCGTCAAGAGACCTAAAACCGTGAAGCAGACGATGCTGCCGATCACAGAGACGATCCAACTGACTGCGCCGATCATTTCAAGTACAACAACCGCTGTCCAAACCAGGAAGCAACAAAACATTGCCACCAAAGCGTGAACGCGATAGTCGTACCCGTAATCAATGATCGAATAAAAGACTTCTTTCATGTGTGTAAACCTCCAAACTGAAAAAATCAGCGGGAAGTACACACAAGCCCGACATGGGAAGATGTATTCCCAACCGACTGAGTGAAAGAAAAACCATAAAGATGTCATTGCGCAAAAAAGACGCAATGCCCCTAAGAAATACGAACCGAGCAAGCTCGGAGCGCTTCGGGGATAAACGATGTGGCAGGAGCTGTCCTAAAAAATCAGGAATCAACACTTGCCGAATACAATCGCCGTCAACATTCGCAACCGAAGTTGCAATGGCGGCTCAAAGGACGTGAGCACAAAACGTAAGGCTCAAAGCCAATTACGAACTGCGCCGCTCAAACCTTAATGGCAACTTCAAAACTGAAGCGTTGAGCTAAAACGAACGTCAGTCAAGTCAAAACTCGAAAGCCGCCGCAGTTGCCGACTGCGTAAAAACACGAAAGATAAACGTTACAAGTGAACGTTGTCTTTCGCAATCCGTAGGAAAAGCGCCTAGGGTCACTCAATACTTTTTTGGGATTAACCAAAGGAAAAAGTAAAGAAAACTTAGGGTCGCAAGCGACGTTATTCTGTGCCGGAAAAACTCGGAGAAAATCTGCGACGTTTTTCCGAACGTGGTCAGATCGTAACACGACCAAATTTGCTCTCACATCGCGTAGAAAGCAAAAAATGCTTTCCCCTACCCTCGGTTTAGGGGCGGTGCTCGTTAACCTCAGTAGCGAGCGATTTTGCTCTAAACCTATTGGAAATCAAGCGATGCCGCAAGATCAAATCAAAGAGTTGGCCGAAACGGCTGCCGTCGAAAACTCGGCCATGGCACTTGTCAATGAAGAAATGCAAAGTGCCAATCAACCGCAAACCCCCGTGGAAGTTCCCAGCGAACGACCTTCAAACAGAGTGATCCGTGCCGAAGTGGCACGTGCCCGAAGCGAACCCTATGGCGACAAGGCTGTGCCGCGTGTGGTTGCTCACCGTCGCTACGGCGGGTCGTCCCACTCCCGCGCCTTTTTGCGTGAGGATTTATACCTTTATTCGGATCGTGCCCAGATTTTCTTCGAGCGCAATTACGAGCGAGTCAACATGAGCCTGATTGTCAGCACCCTTGTGACCGAAGCCATCGGCGGGGTGGACTTGGCCGAAAAGATTTCAGCGCACATTGCCGAGCGTTTCCGTGCTCTGGAAGTCGAGATGATGGCTGCTTTGAAGGAACTTAAGCGCGTTGCCAACGAAAAGAACATCCCTGAAGATCGTCAAGTTCCGGCATACGACAACAAGCGCAATTACAACCCTCCGTTACACACGCCGCATTCTGCGCAGTTTATGACGGTAGTTACGCTTTTTGACCGCATTGTGGCCCGTGCCGAAGGTTGTTGGATCAACCGTATTATGAGTCCGCAAACGCGCCGCAATCTAATTACGGCCTGGGAAGGCAAACTCATTAAGTTTGTGCGCGAGCTTTACGACATCCGTACCGAAGC
>JAUNOJ010000169.1:2781-4357 GCA_030531135.1 Sutterellaceae bacterium
CCGAACAAGCCGAGGTGTCCAAGTGATGTATGACGACCCCAAGGTCAATCATATTCAGTTGGTGAAACTGACCGACTTCACCGTTGGAGCCGATGACAAATTGCTGCTGCGCGGCCAAGAGCTTTCTTGTGAACCCGTGGTCGCGCACCACACCGGGCCATTTCACCTGCCTTTGATTGTGGACTTTCATGCGAAAAAGTCGGAAGCCATCGACCGTTTGATCGTGACCGATGCCGACGATTTGCAACGTGTGCTAACGATGCTGGCCCGCTTTCCGACGTGTGTAGCCGACATGATGACAGGCAACTGCGAAGAAGGACTTGAAGAAGAGCTTTTTGTCTTAGGCCGCCTTTGGAAACTGATCGACAACCTGACGCAAGCCCGCATTGTGAGCCAAGCCGACTGTCTGGTACCGATGATGACTTCAGAGGTTGGCCGCAAGCAAACGGAACTTTTACCCAACCTTTTGCGTCAGGCTCAGGACTTAAGCCGGAAACTCTATCAATCGGCACGACATCCGACGGACGAAATGACAATCTTTGCCGATCCGCGCAACTTTTCGCCCTTGGTGCATAACGCAGCGATTGTGGTCACAAGCGACACTGAGGGCAAGTATCGCTTTGCGGCCATTGAGGGACTAAAGGACGTTGCACCCTTTGAGGTGCACTGTCTGATGGCTACGACCCTTTGCTGCGAATGGTCGCCTGCGCTTTTTGCCATTCATTATGCTGACGGAACGCGCGGGCTAGTCTTTGCCAAAACGCACTTTGACCGCCAGCGCTTGCTGGGCGGCAATTTGCCGGACGGTATCGACCTCAACTACCCGACCCCGACAGAGTGTTTGGGGCCACAAATCCACGAGACAATGAAGTATCTGCGTCAAATCTTTGCCACGCGCCCTGTGACGCCCCCTGAGAGCTGCGCCGATCCCATGGCCGAAGCCATGTGTATGTGGTTTGTCAACACGATTGAAAATTGGGCCAAGGACATTTACGTCAATGTCTTAGAGCTTCAAAAGTCGTTCGGTTAAGCCAAGGAGTTCACTACGATGTTTACGACAAAAGAAGCCGTTGCGATACACACCAAACGAGCCAAATTGGTAGCCAACCAATTTCTGGAACTCTACGGGCCGAGCCAAGTGGTGCCGGATGAAAATGCCGACGGCGTAATCTCCAAATGCCACCAATCGTTTGTCACGATACGCACGGGACTACAAAAACGCATGAACGGTAACACGGACGAACCCCATCTTGCCCAGTATGTGCACGAACCTCTACGCATCGAGCTTGCGGGAAAATCAACTTTTTGCCAGCAACTTTTAATGCTCACCGAAGAGTTTGACAAGACCCTTCGCTTCATAGAAACGGCCTGGATTCAGGGGTTTATCACGATTCGCGACCACGGCGAGATGATGCGCTCGTTAGAAGGCCGAATTTTCTCCACGGCCAGACGCGTCCACCGCCGACTGAGTGCCGCTTAAAAAGGAATGAGAGATGTCTGAGGATGTCAATCGACCCTCGACTAAAGCCGAAGGCTTGTGAAAGCAAGTCTTGATTGACTAGCCCCGGTGATCCGA
>JAUNOJ010000170.1 GCA_030531135.1 Sutterellaceae bacterium
GGCCTGTTGCTGCACCACAAATTCGGCATCGAGTTGCTTAAAAGCTTCCAACCTTGTCACCACCTGACGCAGTCCCGGAATGTTCTCGCCGGCGCCGATCGCAATGATGTGCGTGACGACATCGGGAAAGAGCTCTGCGATCTTGTAAGCGGTGTAAGCGCCGTCGCTAAAGCCCAAAATTCGGACCTTTTTGATCTTTTCGGCTTTTAAAACCGCCATGATGTCCTGCGCTTTTTGTGCGTAGCTCAAAGGTTCGGTCCCAAAGCCCGAGCGTCCGTGCCCGCGCGTTGAAGGAATGATGACGCGATACTTCTTTTGGAGTCGGTCGATAAAGCACCCCATCTCGTAGGCGCAACCGGCTCCGCCTCCGTGGAGCACCAAAAACGGTTCGCCCTTTCCGTACGTTTCGTAATAGAGTTTGACGTCGCCCGCATCGGCATATTTACCGCACGCGACATTGTTGCCGTAGGGCACGGTGCTTGCGGGTTGCTCCGGCATTTGCATAAAAAATTTCAGTGCGGGCATTTTCTTCTCCGCGGCTTGCGCGACCGAAGAAAAGCTGCCGGTCACGGAAGAAAGCACGAGGCCGGCAGTCAGAAGATTTCGACGGGAAATAGGCATGACAAAACCTTTTGCATTTGGGATAACGGTCCTTTGATTGTAGAGGGCAGGAGAATTTTTCGACAGATCTCGATCAGGGAAACGGTTTCAAGAAAAAGTTGACGAAGGTTTTAAACAAAAGAGCGGCGCGAAGGATCGTGCCGCTCTGATGGTCGAAGCAATTGTCGCCGGATTACTGATTTGCGTTCAGGTAGTTGAGCGCGGTCAAGACATGCATCTTGGCGCCCTGAATCAAGGACGACTCATCGACCTTGTAGTGGCAGGAGTGTTGTGGCCAACCCGAATCGGTTTCGGGGCTTCTGACACCCAACAATGCAAAGCATCCCGGAATCTTTTCCAAGAAGAACGAGAAGTCTTCGCCGCCCATCGTGAGCCCGTAGTGCGCATTCCAATCGGGTCCGAAGATTTCTTCGGCAGCTTTTTGAGCGTAGGGGACAATTGCCGGATTGTTGACCGTGGGCGAGACCAAAAAGTCGTAATGAACCTTGGCGGTGGCGCGATAGGCTTTGGCCGTTTCTTCGACAACGCGAGACAACACGGCAGGCATTTGATTGCGTACTTCCGGGTTAAAGCACCGCGTCGTGCCTTCCATGTGTGCGGAACCCGCCACCACATTCCAGCGACTGCCGACATTGACGGTGCCCACTGTTACGACAGCCGTTTCGGTCGGGGCGATTTCGCGGCTGACCACCGACTGCAGATTTTGAATGACGGCGGCGGCAACGACGGCTGCGTCCACGCACAGATGGGGTTGCGCGCCGTGACCGCTCTTTCCCTCGATGTCAATCGTAAATTTGTCGGCCGAGGCCATGCGGGGACCGGGTTCGATGGAGATTTTTCCCGCGTCGATATCGCTCCAGACGTGAATGCCGAAACAGGCATCGACCCCGTCCAAAACGCCTTCTTTGATCATGGCCTTGGCGCCTTGAGCGATTTCTTCGGCCGGTTGGAAAATCACGCGCACCGTGCCGTGGATTTGATCGCGCAATTCGGAGAGCATCTTTGCCGCGGCCAACATCACGGAAATGTGGCAGTCGTGCCCGCAGGCATGCATCAGCCCCTTGTTTTTGCTTTCAAAAGGCAGTCCCGTGTCTTCGGTCACTGACAACGCATCGATGTCGGCGCGAATCATGAAGGTCTTGCCCGGGAACTTGCCTTGGATGTCGCACACGATACCGGTGTCCATCCCGACTTGCTTCCACGTCAAGCCCATGGCGGTGAGTTCTTCACCGATGCGTTTGCTTGTTTCGTACTCTTGTGCGCTGGCTTCCGGATACTGATGGAAGTGGCGACGCATCTCGATCAAATAGTCTTGAGCACGCAATGCGGCTTGTTCAACTTCATTGAACATTTTCGAAATAGTCCTTTTTTCAAATTACAGCATCTTGGCAAAGATGCCGGCAATAAAGACGGAAGTAATCGTGACGGTCACAAAACCCCCGACAATCATCGACGGGAACATCTTGCTCATCAAGAAGGCGTGTTCGTCTTCTTTGTCGGTCAGAGAATTGCAGGTATTGACCGTCAAAATCTGATCGAACGGAAAACCGTAAAAGGCCGTCAAACCGTTGGCAAAAGCCAAGTAAAAACTCATTTTCAAAATCTTGGCGATGATCCACGAGGCAACGAACATGCCGATGACGCCGATCACGATCAAAGTAATCATGGGCATGATGATGTCGCCTAACATTTCGGGCGTGCAGTCTTTCAAACCGTCATAAATAAACATCATCAAGGCAAACATCATGATCTGAAAGGAATTGGCTTTGACCAGCGCGTTGACGTCCAAAAAGCCCAGGCGACAGAAAATCACGCCTAAAACCAACGCCCAAATAGCGCCGGAAATGCCGGTGAAAGCACCTACTTGAGAAGCCAACCATGCGACCAAGCCCAGTTTGGTGAGAATCAAGACGGGGTTATTCCATTTTTCAGGAATCTGTAACAAGAGGCGACGTTGGTTGTCTGTTTCGGGCAATTTCAGGACGCTGCCGACGCTCTTTAATTCTTCTTCGGAAAGCTTCATATTGCCGGCGCGGTATTCCTTTAAGAGTCGTTCGCCTTCCTTCTTCAAACAGTAGGCCGTCAAGGGATAGCCCGCAAAGCCCTGAATGCAGTACATGGAAATGGCAAAGACGGCGGCAACCGTGAGTCCTGCTTTTGTCGCGGCCGATTGCATCATGGTGGCGGCCACGATACCGCCGGTCAGTGGCGGCAAGCCCGTGATCATCAGGGTGCGGTCCATAAACAACGGCGCAATAAAGTAGGCGGCCAAGCACATGCCGAAAAGACCTGACAGGCACACCACAACCGTACGCCATTGCTGAATCAATTGCTCAAGGCTGATCACCGTACCCAAGTGCGTGATGAGAATAAAGATGCACAACGATGCGCCGAAGGGAATCAGAAAGGAGTCCTTGACCAAATCGTGCGGTAGGAATGTCCAGTAGCCGATCAAAATGACGACGGCGGACACAAACACGGAAGGAATCCAGGCTTTTGACAATGTGGAAACGATTTCCCCGATGACGACGACGGCCCCGCAAAGGACGAAGGCCAGCAAAAAGTTGTACATAGTTGTTCTCCATTTTTTCTTCGACGCTTCGTTTGGCGTCGATAGACAAACATTGTCACGTAACTTTCGTGGCTTGCTTCTAAAGGAGACGGATATTTCGCACAAGTTTGATTGCGGGCACGGTTTCTAGGCACTTTGTGGTGGGTATTAAGCCTAACCGAAAAGAAAGGTTCGCAAAAGCGCATACATTGGTCGATGTGGTGCACAATAGAACGGCTATAGCAAAACTCAGGAGAGAAAATGAAAAAAGTAATAATTTGCGTTGCTATCGCAACCGGCATACTGACCGGGTGCGCTTCGGCCGACTTTTTTCGTATTCGGGCCCAAACAATGTGATGCAGGGACAGGGAGGGATCGTGCACACGGTCGAAGGGATGGAGTTTTGGCTGGACGGAGCGCCGGATCGAACCTACAAAATCGTCGGTATGGTGCGCGGCACGAGTGAGGACGGAATCTCGATTTTGCGCACCGCTGTTGCCAAGAAGGCCAGAGAAAACGGCGGAGATGCCGTCATCATTGTCTCCAAAAATCGGAGAAACTCCGGCATCGGTTTTGTCGGCAACTATGCCTACACGACGACTGAAGACGAAGAGCAGTACTACGTCATCAAATATGTGCAGTAGCAATCACTGATAGGACTACCGGGGAAGTTTGGACGTATGGAGTTTTTTCGTGGTTTCCGAGCTGCTTGGCATCTGACGAATCATCGTGTTCGGGTAGGCTTCGGAAATCGTTTGTGCGGCTTCGTTGAGGCGCATCTGCGCGGCTTTGGACTCGGAAATTCTTTGGGCTCGGTCGTCTTTGCCGATGACTTTGCCCGATTGGTCAAACGTCACGACAAAAGATCGGTAGTTGCCGTAAAAAGTTCTGTCCCGCCAAAGGTAGGTGGTGTAGTCGGCGGTTGTGAGCACTTGTGTGGGCGGCATCCCGACGACGTCCAATACTTCGGCCGGTGTCATGCCGTTTTCAACAAGATAGGTACGCTCCATATCAAGAGTCGTACAGCCTGTCAGGGAAACAAAGGCGAAAAAGCAAAGAAAGAGTTTGGTCATGGCGATCTCCTCTTTCGGATTTTAGGGGGAACGATCGTAAAGCCGTGTAAAGAATAGATACGGATGTGAAAAAGCCTC
>JAUNOJ010000004.1 GCA_030531135.1 Sutterellaceae bacterium
ACCGTTACGCGTACAGGCGTAGCGGCGATAATTTTCCACCACTTCGCCGCCACACTTCGGGCAGCGAGCTGTCAAATGTGCCGGATTTTCAATAACCACCGTATTGCCCTCATAGCTCTTGGCCTGTTCGACAATGTGCGTGGTCATCTCGCGAATTTCCTGCATAAACGCCGCACGGGTCAACTGTCCTTTTTCGATCAAACTGAGTTTGTGCTCCCACTCGCCGGTCAACTTCGGATCGGACAGAACGCCGATTTTCAAGCCTTCCAACAAACTGAAAAGCTGTTGCGCCTTGGCCGTCGGACACAAATCGCGACCATCGCGACGAATGTAGTTTTGATCGATCAGGTTTTCGATAATGGCTGCACGTGTTGCAGGCGTTCCCAAACCTTTTTCAGCCATCGCTTCGCGCAACTCGTCGTCGTCGACCAGTTTGCCCGCGCCTTCCATTGCCGACAACAACGTGGCTTCGTTAAAACGCACGGGAGGCTTGGTTTGCTGTTTGTTCGAGGCGATATCGGCAACATCGGCCGTTTTGGCACCGTTGAGCGCCACAAGCGCGTCTTCACCCACGGCTGCTCGACCGTAAATGGCCATCCAACCAGGAACCGCCAAGACCTTACCTTCGGTTTTGAAGTGATCTTGACCGACGGTGGAAATGCGCGTTGTCACATCAAACTGAGCGGCAGGGAAAAACACTGCCATAAAACGCTTGACCACTAAATCGTAAATTTTGACTTCAGCCTCGCTCAGCGCACTTTTGACCGGTTGCAACGTCGGAATAATGGCAAAGTGATCGCTGATCTTGGAATTGTCGAAAATGCGACGATTGGGCTTGACCCAATTGCTGTCCAAAATATTTTGAGCAAACGGCTGATAAGCGTGTGTTTCCGTCAGCATCGACAAAGTCGAGCGACACGTATCGAGATAGTCTTCGGGCAACGCACGCGAATCCGTACGCGGATAAGTCAAAACCTTGTGCTTTTCATACAAAGCTTGGGCAATGGACAAAGTTGTTTTGGCCGAAAAACCGAACTTGTTGTTGGCTTCGCGTTGCAAACTCGTCAAGTCGAACAACTGGGGCGAAAACTGCGACGTGCGCTTGCTGGTTTCTTCCACCGTAGCCTTTTGATCGCGGCAACGCTCGACGATATTTTTTGCGGCAACTTCGTCAAAAATGCGTTCGGCACGCAATTGCGGTTCGTTGGCGTTTTTCTTGAATTTCGGATCGAACCAACGGCCGTCGTAAACGCCGCCGTCGGGCAACTCGAAGGTCGCTTTGACTTCCCAATAGTCCCGGGGACGGAAAGCGCGAATTTCGTTTTCACGGCGCACCACGATCGCCAAGGTCGGCGTTTGCACGCGCCCCACAGTCGTTAAGAAAAAGCCGCCGTCTAAGCTGTTAAATGCCGTCATGGCACGCGTACCGTTGATACCCACTAACCAATCGGCCTCGGAACGGCTCTTGGCCGCATCGGCCAACGTCTGCATTTCTTCATCGGTGCGCAAATGATTCATGGCCTCGCGAATAGCCGCCGGCGTCATGGACTGCAACCACAAACGCTTGATTTCTTTTTTGGATTTGACGGCCTGCATGATGTAGCGGAAGATCAACTCGCCTTCGCGTCCCGCGTCACATGCGTTGACGACGACATCGACGTCTTTGCGACGAATCAGTTTGCCGAGATTTTTCAGCTTTTCCCCGCTTCGTGCAATGGGCTTTAAATCAAACGTCGGGGGCAACACCGGCAAATGTGCAAACGTCCACTTACCGCGCTTGACCTCGTACTCTTCCGGACAAGCCAACTCGAGCAAATGCCCCAAGGCATTTGCCACGATGTAATCGTCGCCTTCATAGTAATCGCCCGTTTTCTTCAATTTACCAATCACTTTGGCGATATCGGTTGCTACAGACGGCTTTTCCGCAATAATCAGGGTCTTCATTTAGATTTCTACTTTCAAAAAAAACCGGAAACACAGGTTCCTTTTTTTAGGATAAGGCGAGATACTATTGTTTGTCACTGCCGTTGACAAGAGTTAAGTCAACTTTTTTTGATTTATATTCGTTCATCAATGATGTCGGCAATCGTCTCGACGAGTTGCGCACCTTGCTTGAGAAGATGCAAATTTCCCTTGTATAAGGGCGAGTGAATCGAACCCGGAATCGCATAGACGTCGCGCCCGAGTTCAGCGGCAATACGCGCCGCCGCCAAAGCCGGACATCCGGCTTGCGCTTGAACCGATAAAAGCTTTTGCGACAATGTTGCCATCAATTCCAACTGCGTCGTACGGTATTGCGAATCGAAGACGGTGGTCGGCGGCAGAGCCGAAACAATCAAACCTCGCGTTGCCGCTTCCACAAACAAATCTCTATTTTCTTTGGGATAAAGCCTATCGGGCCCAGTCGACTGCACCACAATCGTATCAGCCGTCCCGGCCAAAGCCCCTTTTGCAGCATATGTTTCGATTCCCAATGCCAAGCCTGTGACGACAGCTTGTTCTTTTTGTGTCAGGGCGCACGCAAAGTCCTGCGCATTTTGGATACCTTCGGCATCTGGGGTCTCGGTTCCGGTAACGGTGATTTTAGGTTGCATCAAAAGCTGCCGGCGACCTCGAATCCACAAAACGGCCGGGGCTTTGCCTGCTCTTAAAAGCTCTTTCGGGTAGTCGTTGTCGCTCCACGTTACGACATCGGCCATAGCCGTTTTCTCCAACCAACAACAAGTCTCATCAAAAATCGTGCGATAGCGGTCGGAAAAAAGATTTCTTGACGTCTCCTCTCCGACAACGGACACCACAGCTCTTCTTCCGGCGTTTAAAATATCGCCCGGAGAGCCGAACGTCTCCATCAGCTTTTGCAAGGCTTGCGGATCGATGTCTGCCGCGCAGATCATCAGAAAAAGCCAGTCGAGTTCTTCTTGAGTTCGTTTTTTCACGCTTGCCTCGCTTTCGTTAATCGAACGGATAGTTTTCGGCACCGCCGTCTTGACGAGCCGACCCTATCGGCCGCATACTAGCGCGTTCGTTTATTTTTTTCGCTTTTGCGGAGGTTTTTACCGTGGCACTTTTGCCTATTGTTCAATATCCCGATCCTCGTCTGGCCATGAAGGCAGATCCCGTTACGGTCTTTGACGATGAATTAAAACAATTGGCTGCAGACATGGCCGAAACCATGTACGAAGCACCCGGCGTGGGGCTGGCCGCCACACAAATCGGGCGCAACATCCGCATGGTTGTCATCGACATTTCCGAAGAAAAAAATGCGCTCAAAGTCTTTGTCAACCCCGAAGTAATCGAACACTCGGAAGAACTCAACGAGTGCGAAGAGGGCTGTCTGTCGCTTCCGGGCATCTATGAAAAGGTCAAGCGTCCGGCTCACGTCAAAGTGCGCGCTCAGGATTTGGACGGCAACACCTTCGAAATCGCCTGCGACGAACTTTTAAGCGTGTGCGTGCAGCATGAAATCGATCACTTGAACGGCACCGTTTTCGTCGATCACTTAAGCGCTTTGAAAAAACAACGCTCGGTTCAAAAGTTGGCCAAACGCCGCAAAGAAGAAGCGCGCGCCAAGGCTAAAAAAGAAGCTTAACGAAACCAACTCCCGAAAGAGCCTGTCTTCGGGAGTTTTTCCATTGAGAACCGAAAGGATTGTGGCGTCATGACTTTGGAAAATCTCCTTTTATACATCCCGGTCGCATTTCTCATCGTCGTGATGCCGGGTCCGGATTTTGCCATCGTCTCAAAGGTTGCATTGACGCAAGGGCGCCTTGCCGGATGCGCTTGCGCCATTGGCGTGGCTTGCGGCATTTTGATTCACACGCTTTTGGCCATTGTCGGCATTTCGGCGGTAGTCGCCCACTCCGTCACACTGTTTTCGGCATTAAAGTGGATCGGCGCGGCCTACCTTTTTTGGCTCGGTATTCAGGCCGTACGCGCTTCGTTTTCCCAATCGAAAGCAACTGCCGTCGATTTTCCTCAGTTGCAAGCCGTACCGGAAACAACGCTGTCCAGACTTTGGTTACAGGGCTTTCTTTGTAACGTCTTAAACCCCAAAGCCGTTTTGTTTTTTCTGACGTTTTTGCCTCAGTTCATGACGCCGCACGAGGATCTCACCCCGCAATTTTTGATTTTGGGCGGCATCCTCATGAGCTTTTGCGCGATTTGGTTTTCCAGTCTGTCATTTCTTTTGGGTTACATCGGCGAAATTTTTAAAAAACCGCGCTTTCAAAACTGGCTCAATCGCGTCACGGGCGGCATTTTCCTTTTATTCGGATTAAAACTTGCTCTGACGCAAACTCCGTAACAAGCCCCTAAAGCGTCAACGCACCACGCCGCTGTAGCAATGTTCGGCAATGGCCTCGGCAATCTCGTCGAGTTTGTTCATCGGCAGATCGTGCCCCATCACGTCAATGGCATGCAGTTTGCTGCCTTCGATACATTCGGCAATTTCTTTGCCGGCCTTAAAGGGCAAGAGGGGATCGGCACGCCCGTGAATGACCAATGTCGGCACCATCAACTGACGCAACTGTCGGCGACGATCGCCGCTAGCTAAAATCGCCATCAGTTGGCGAGCTTGAGCTGCCTGCGGGACGTTGTTCTTTTTGTTGACCGCAATAATTTCGTTTAAGAGCGCATCCGGATAATCCGACCCCTTGGTACCGATGCTTTGCATCATTTCCCGGTAGTACTTGCGCAAAGAGTCGTCGTCGAAGGCTTTAGGCGGTTGCAAAACGGCATAGACCGCCTTCAGGTTGCCCAGCCCGGTGCGCGGATTGCCCGTCGCACTCGAAATACACGTCAACGTAATCGTTCGATGCGGCGCTTGCGTGGCAAAAACCTGAGCGATCATGCCGCCCATAGAAATACCGGCAATGTGCGCGCGCTCGATTCCCAAAACGTTGAGAAGCTCTTCCACATCGGCAGCCATATCTTCCAAACGATACTGTGCCGTAACAGTGCCGCCGGCCACGTACTTGGCAACAGCGCCGAGCATTTTGGCCATGCTGATTTCTTCGGTGAAAATGGCGCTTGCGCCGCTATCGCGATTGTCCGGCGTAATCACATACAAACCCTTTCTCACCAGTCGTTCCAAAAACTCATACGGCCAAGCAACCGCCGGCATTCCCAATCCCATCAACAACACCAAAGGCGGCATGTGGGGATCTCCGAATGTGCGATAGCTCAAAATGCCTCGTTTTGTCTGAACTTGTTGCATGACTGCTGCTCTCTTGTCGGTAGGACTCTAAAACGGTTGGTACAAATCGGTCGAACAACTGCTTTCGATCCGAATAATTGTATAGCGACTCGCGTCTTGTAAAGGTACAATGCAGGCACAAAACTCATGCCTGTCAATTTCGACATCGGGCGAAAATTCCCTTTTTCGACTTTAGGATACATACGTTTATGCGCATCGCTTTTGCCGGCACGCCGCCTTTTGCCGCTAATGCTCTGGCCGCTTTGATCGAAGCCGGCCACGATATTGCTCTCGTTTTAACCCAACCCGATCGTCCGAGCGGTCGCGGAATGAAGTTAAAGCCCTCTGCCGTTAAAGAGCT
The DNA here is from genome assembly GCA_030531135.1 of Sutterellaceae bacterium. Taxonomy (GTDB): domain Bacteria; phylum Pseudomonadota; class Gammaproteobacteria; order Burkholderiales; family Burkholderiaceae_F; genus Duodenibacillus. Next base: position 5,556 of record JAUNOJ010000004.1, read on the forward strand.
CGCCCTCAAACACGATCTGCCCGTCATCACGCCCTTGACGCTGTCGATCAAACGCAATCCCGAAGAAGCCGAACAGGCCTTAAAGACTTTGGAAGATGCCGACGTCGACGTGTTGATAGTTGCCGCCTACGGTTTGATTCTGCCGCAAAGAGCACTGGATGCCGCCAAAGGTATCGGAGAAACCGGCGAAATCAGAAGCATGAACATCCACGCTTCCATTCTGCCGCGTTGGCGCGGCGCAGCACCCATTCAGCGCGCCATCATCGCCGGCGACGCGCAAACGGGCGTCACATTGATGAAAATGGAAGCCGGGCTCGATACCGGTCCGATGATCGAAATCGGCACCACCCCCATTTCCGAGACGGATACCACCGTTACACTCACCGACCGACTCGGAACGCTTGGAGCACAAATGGTCGTCGAGGCGCTCTCGCACCCCGACACGTTAAAGTGCACCGTGCAGCCGGAAGAAGGCGTAACCTATGCCGAAAAGATTCTCAAGACCGAAAGCGCCGTCGACTGGACGATGAGTGCCGTCGAAATCGATCGCAGAGTGCGTGCTTTCAACCCGTTTCCCTTTGTGACGGCCGCGCGCAACGGCGAAATATTCAAAATCCGCGAAGCTAAGGCTGTCGAAGGCTACGGAAAACCCGGCGAAGTTTTGGTTGCCGACAAAAAACTCGTCATCGCTTGCGGCGAAGGTGCACTGGAGTGCACCAAACTGCAAAAAGCCGGCAAACCCGAAATGCCCGTCGCATCCTTCTTGCAATCCTTTGAAATTGTCCAAGGGGAGGTTCTTTCGTGAAAACGGGTTCTTCTTTGGAAAGAGCAATGACATTGGCCGCTCAGGCACGCTCGTTGATGAGCGAGGGCGCTTCTCTGGAAAAAGCGCTTTCGGTTGTCTGCCAAAGCGTCAGTCCTGAAGAAAAAGCGGCTTGTCAATCGTTGACCTACACGTCGACGCGCCACTTCATGGCTTGCGAAACCTTGATGCGACTGTTGGCCAAACGCGCACCGGCAAAAGACGTGAAATCCCTTTTGTTGGTCGCTTTTGCCGAACTCATCGAGAATCCCGACAAAGCCTATGTCATCGTCAACGAAGCGGTCAAAGCCGTCAAAAAGGTGGCACCTGCCGCTTCCGGCTTTGCCAACGCATGCTTAAGACGATTGACGCGCGAGCGTACCAAACTCATGTCGATCGTATCGTCTTCCGACGAAGTTCGCCTCAATGCTCCGCGTTGGTGGATTGAAAAAATGCGTGCTACGCTCGGCGAAAGTCAAGCCGACGCCATGCTTCGTTTGGCTCGAACACGTCCTCCGATGATTCTTCGCGTCAACCGTCGCAAAAACACACCCGAAGAATGGATTGCATTGGCACGCGAAAAAGGTATTGATGCACGCCTGCTCGGCGACGAAGCCGTTCTTTTGGCCGAAGCCATGCCGGTCTCCGACGTTCCGGGCTTTGCCGAAGGTCTTGTCAGCGTTCAGGATGCCGGTGCACAGCTGGCCGCACAATTTGCACAACCCAAATCGGGAGAAATGATTCTCGACGCTTGTGCCGCTCCCGGAGGCAAGACGGCCCATTTGTTGGAATTGGCCGATTGTCATGTCACAGCTCTCGAAATCGACAGTGTGCGCGCTCAACGCATCCACGAAAATTTGTCACGTTTGGGATTGGAGGCCGATGTAAAAACAGCCGACGCCGCCAAACCCGACACCTGGTGGGACAAGACTCTTTTCGACACGATTCTGTTGGATGCCCCGTGCACGGCCAGCGGTATCGTTCGCCGACATCCCGACATCGTCTTTTCCCGTCGACCACAGGATATTCGTGCGCTCGCATTACAACAGAAAAAGCTGCTGGAAACACTTTGGCCCCTCTTAAAGGTTGGCGGAAAACTCGTCTATGTCGTATGCTCGGTATTCGAGGAAGAGGGAAAAGCACAAATTGAGGCGTTTTTGGCAAAGCACTCCGATGCAAAAGCGATTTCGCCCAAACCGGACGTTCCTTCTTTGTTGACGTTAACGCCTTGCGAAGCTTCCGAGAAAGAGTATCCCGGAATTTATGACACGCACGACGGTTTTTTCTACGCCGTACTCTTAAAGAATTGATTCGGACATGATCTCGCGCCGTACGCTTTGTGGAGCCATTGCCACCGTCCCCGTTTGGGCGACGGTGCCTGGTCTTGCGCGCGCCGCAGACAACGACATTGTCTTAATGCAGTCCGAAATCACCAAACACGCTTCGGGCTTTCAGCTGTCTGCAGTCTGGGAATTCGATCTGGCCAATACGCTCATTGAAAGTCTTCATCGCGGCATTGCACTGTATTTCGTCTGCAATTTTCGCTTACAAAGACAGCGTTGGTATTGGTTTGACAAAGATTTGTCCGACGTCGAACTCGTTCAGCGCATCAGCTTCAGTCCGCTGTCTCGCACCTATCGTCTGTCGCGCGGCGGCCTGTCGCAAACGTTCGATTCGCTGGATCAGGCACTTTCACTCGTCAAACACATCCGTGAGTGGCCTGTCATCGATTTGTCGTTCGAAAAAGATTTGGACGATTTGGATGCCGAAGTACGCATGCGTCTGGATGCAAGCCGTCTGCCCAAGCCGTTGCAAGTGACCATCGGCGGCAATTCGGATTGGAACTTGGACAGCGACTGGCTTTCGGTCTCCTTGCCGCGCATCGAATAAGGTCTTTTCTCGTGTCCAAGTGGCTTCGAATTTCCTTTTATCTCATCGCCGTTGCCGGAGTGGCTCTTCTGATTGCCCTTGCCGCAGGCGGTGCAAATTCATCGGACTTTGAGCGTTATTTTCCGGTTTTGTTGATCGTCAACATTTTTGCAACGCTCTCGCTTTTCATTTTTATCGTTGCCATCGTTTTTCGCATGGTCAAACGGCTGAAAAACGGCGTTTACGGCTCGCGCATGACGGCAACGCTTGCCTTGGTTTTGGCCGTTTCGGCCATTGTCCCCTGTCTGTTGATCTATCTGGTGTCGAGTCAATTTATCGGCCGCTCGATCGATTCTTGGTTCGATGTGCGAATTGAAGAGGCCCTTGACTCGGGCGTAGCGCTCTCGGGCGGCGTGATCGATCGGGAACAAAAAAGTTTGCGACAGGCCGCCTTGCGCATTGCATCCATTTTGAACGTCACGTCCGACACCGACAAAACCCTTGCATTGGATCGTATGCGGGAAACGGCCGATGCGGCTTCGGCGATTGTCTTTTCCGAGGACGGCACGATTCAACTCAGTTCTTTTTCACCGATGGCTCCCACCATCATCGATCGACCGACATTTTCGCAATTTACGAAAGCCACAGATGAAAACGGCATCTACCTTTTGGAAGGCGATCAAGCCGGAACAGAAGAACTTTTGCGCATTCGCGCCATTGTTCCCTTAGGCAGACTGACCAAACCGAAAACCTTCCTGCAGCTCACGCAATTTGTTCCCAAAGAGGTGGCCGAACACACGCAGGACCTGATTCAAGGCTACCGCAATTATCAGGAGTTGGTTTTAACGCGCGAGGCTTTGCGCAACATCTATACGGTGACCCTGACCCTAACGATGGTGTTGGCGGTTTTGGTTGCTATTTCGGTGGCCTTGAGTTTTGCACGCTCGATTACGGCGCCGGTTTTGCAGTTGGCAGCCGGTACCAGAAAAGTAGCCGAGGGCGATTTACGCCCCATTAAGGAATTTGCCGGCAAAAGCGAAATCAATGCGCTCACGCGAAGCTTCAATTCGATGGTCGCGCAAATTGCCGATGCTCGCCAAATCGTTGAAAACCAACGCATCAATGCCGAGCATGCCAGAGCACAGCTCGAACGCATTTTGGAAAATCTGTCATCCGGCGTTTTGGTCACCGACAACCGTTTTACGGTCTTGATGTTCAATAGCGCCACCAACAGCATTTTGAAATTCAATGCCATCTCCGAAGGGAGCTCTCTGATCGAAGCCAGCCCGGACTTGGCGCGTGCTTTGGACGAAGAAATTCAAGTGACGACAGACGATACCGACATTCGTTTCGAGCTTGAAGTGACCCGCCCGGACTTAACCGCCCCCATTTCTCTTTATATCCGTGCAGCAAAGACCGATTTGGAAAAAGGAAGCGGTTGGGTCATCGTATTTGACGATATCTCCCCCGTTCTGGATGCACAGCGCGCCGTTGCCTGGGGCGAAGTGGCCCGACGCTTGGCTCATGAAATCAAAAATCCGCTCACGCCCATTCGTCTTGCCGCCGAACGATTGGAATTCAAACTTGCCGACAAACTCGACGAACACGATGCCGCGTTACTCAAGCGCACCAGCAACACCATCGTCACGCAGGTTGATGCGCTCAAACAAATGGTCAACGACTTCAGAGACTTTGCCAAATTGCCCACGGCAAGCCTCAAACCCGCAAATCTTGCCGACATCATTGCCGAAGCCGTTGAACTCTATGCCAGCGGCGGCACACACGTCGACATCAAGATCGATTCGGATTTGCCAATGATTTTGGCCGATTCGGCACAACTTAAACAGGTGTTGCACAACCTGATCGGCAACGCTATCGATTCGACCGCCGAAGTCAAAAAACCGGAAATTTCTCTAAGCGTCGTAAAGGTTGCAAAAACTTCCGGCCTCGTCAGAACCGTACGCATGATTTTGGAAGACAACGGCCCCGGATTTACGCCGTCAATTCTGGCGCACGCATTTGAACCCTATGTTACGACCAAACCAACGGGAACCGGCTTGGGCTTGCCGATGGTCAAAAAAATTATTGAAGAGCATCACGCCAAGATTACGTTATCGAACAAAACGGATATGCACGACAACGTATTGGGCGCGCGCGTGGTGGTTATTTTCCCGGTTCCGTCCTCATTGTCGGATGAAGCTGGATCGGAAAGCTGATTTAGAAAGTGTCGAATTGAAAAAAGTCTTTTTGCAATTATTGGCGACACTCTCGAAATTGCTTAATATTAAGGGTATGTCTCTAATTCAGGGAAAGTAGACCCATTCTTTTCAAAGTCTACGGGTAATAAAGGATAGTTGAGCAGATATGGCAAAGATTTTAGTAGTCGATGACGAAGTCGGAATTCGCGAGCTTCTCTCGGATATTCTCTCCGATGAGGGCTATACGGTTGTGTCTGCAGAAAACGCCGAGGCCGCTCGCGTTTTCATGGCCAAAGAAGAATTCGACCTGGTGATGCTCGATATCTGGATGCCCGACACCGACGGCATCTCGTTACTCAAAGAATGGGGTAGCAAAAAAATGTTGCGTTGTCCCGTAGTGATGATGAGCGGACACGGTTCCATTGAAACGGCCATCGAAGCCACCAAGTTCGGTGCTTTAGACTACTTGGAAAAACCGATTCCGATGCAACGTCTATTGCAGTGCGTACGTCATGCTTTGGAAGTGCGCCAGCGCATCGTTTCTCTTGCCAAGATCAATCTGAACGCAACCCCCGAGCCGCGCGCATTACCCGACCCTTTACCCGCTCCGAAATCAGCAGAACTGCCCAAGTACAAAATTGAAGATACGGGCATTGTCGTTGACTTCAGCAAAACTTTGCGAGAAGTTCGAGAATCGGTCGAAAAGGCTTATTTGCTCTGTCTAATGCAACGTGAAAATTGCCAGATGACGCGTGTGGCAAAACATGCCGGCCTTGAACGCACACATCTGTATCGCAAACTCAAGAGTTTGAATATGGAAATTCCGCGCACCGCCAACGTTACCCGCACGACTCCGGAAGTCTTGGACAAACAGACATTGCTCAGTGAAGGCCCTGACGATTTGGATTCGCTCTAAGTCATATCGAGCTCGTCGGTTTTGCAGGTAAAATGTTTCTCAGTCGCTATGCTCAAGTTTCGAGCATGGCGCTTTTGCGTGCATATTTTGCCGTGCACCGACAACTCTTGAATACTGTTCACTCTATGCAAATTCTCATTATCGGAGCGGGCCGAATCGGCAATGCCGTTGCCGAAGCTCTTGTGGACGAAGCCAACGACATCACCGTCGTCGACTTGGATCGTACGCGAGTCGACGCACTGCAATCCCGACTCGATCTGCGCGGCATAGTCGGTAACGCCACTTCTCCGGAAGTTCTTCAAAGTGCCGGAGCGGCCGATGCGGACATGATTTTGGCCGTGACGGCAAATGATGAAACCAATATGGCCGTGTGCCTATTGGCTTCGCGCCTTTTTAACATTCCAACGCGCATTGCTCGTGTTCGCAACAGCGAATTGCGCAGTTATCCTCGACTTTTGGCCGAAGAAGGCTTTCAAATCACCAGTGCCATTTGGCCCGAACAAACGCTCACGGAATCGCTTTTGCGCTTAATCGAATTTCCCGAAACGTTGCAGATTTTGGATTTTGCCGAAGGTAAAGCTTCGTTGTTTTGCGTGCGTGCTGCTGCAGGCAGTCCCTTGGTCGGGCGCCCCATTCGCGATTTAGCCGTACATCTGCCTAAAGTGCCGGCAAGAATCGTCTCGGTATTTCGTCGCAATCGTCGACTCGACTTATCGTCTGACACTGTTATCGAAAGCGGCGACGAAGTAATCGCGCTGTCGTCCGGACGCAATGTCAAACGCGTTATCAGCGAATTGCGCCATCACGAAGAGCGCATCCGCAATATCATTATCGGCGGAAATCAAGTGCTCGGCATTCAGCTTGCGCAAGCACTCAACGGCCCCGACGGGCGCAAAGGCTATCACATCAACATCATTGATCCGAACCGAGCCCTGTCCAAATCTCTGGCCGCGCACCGACCGACAGATACTGAGTTTTTCGAAGGAGCCATTACCGATGAAGAAATGTTGGAAACGACCGGTATTGCCCAATGCGATCTCTACATCTCCTTAAGTTCGCACGACGAAACCAATATCATGGGAGCTCTGCTCGCAAAAAAACTCGGTGCCAGACGCGTAATTGCTCTGACGGATAACGCCACTTTCAGCGATCTGATGCAAGGAACGCAAATCGATATCACCGTTTCCAAAACGCAAGCCTGCTTAAACGAATTGCTGCGCCACGTTCGACGCGGCGACGTCGTCAGCGCTCACAGTCTCAGACGCGGCGTGGCCGAAGCTTTGGAAATCGTGGCGCACGGCAATGCCAAAAGTTCGCGCGTGGTGGGAAAACTCATCAAAGATATCGATTTGCCAGAAGGCGCGACGATTGCCGCGCTGGTTCGAGAGAACCCCGATAATGACGACTTTCAGTTGTTGGTGGCTGCGGGTGACCTGACGATTGTTGCAGAAGATCGCGTCATCGTATTTGTGCCGAGCAAGCGCATGATTCCTCAAATCGAAAAACTCTTTGCCGTTGATGTGGGCTTTTTCTAAGAATTGGGAACAAAGCCATGTTTCGCTCGTTACGCTACAGCTTATTTCCTGTTTTAAACATCACGGCACCGGTTCTCATTGCGTTTGCATTTATTTTGCTGATACCGTGCCTGGTCTCCTTTCTTTATGCCGACGGCGCGCAAGGCGGCTTTGAGATTGCGTCACTGTCGTGTTTGCTCACCGGTTCGGCACTACACTTGTTAACCTTTAGGGACAAGCGCGAACTGTTGCCGCGAGACGGTTTTTTGCTCGCTACAATCATTTGGGTCACGATTCCGATTTTTGCCAGTATTCCGCTGTATCTGGAAATCGACGGTCTTTCCTACACCTTGGCGTTTTTCGAAGCCATGAGCGGCACGACAACGACCTGTGCCACTGCTTTGGCCGGTCTTGACATGTTGCCGGCCTCGCTCAACTTTTGGCGATGCTTTTTAAGCTGGCTCGGCGGCATGGGAATTTTGGTTTTGGCTGTGGCCATTTTGCCGTTATTGGGTGTGGGCGGCTCACAAATTTTCAAGGCCGAAAGCTCCGGTCCCATGAAAGAATCCAGATTGACACCCAGAATTGCCGATACGGCTAAGGGACTGTGGTCGATTTATGTGGCTTTAAGTATTGCTTGCGCCTTTGCGTTTAAGTTTGCCGGCATGAATACATTCGACAGCATTCTCCATGCTTTTTCCACAGTCAGCCTCGGCGGTTTTTCGTCTCACGATGCCAGTTTCGGCTATTGGAACAATCCCTCCATTGAAATCACCGCCATCATTTTCATGTTGTTATGCGGCATGAGTTTTTCACTGCATTTTGTCGCATGGAAACACCGATCCCCGTTAGCTTACTTCAAAAATCCGGAATGCTTGGCATGGTTGGCAATCTCACTTGTTATCACCTTGACGGTAGCCGCCATCCTTTACTTCAACGGAAACTACACCGACCCACTCACCGCCGTTCGGGTTGCAGCATTCAATGTCGTGAGCACCATTTCCACTTCAGGCTTTGCCACAGAAGATTTCAACCTCTGGCCGGCCGCAGCCTCCATTTTGATGTTTATCGGCGCATGTTTTGCCACATGCGGCGGCAGCACGGGTGGCGGCATGAAAATGATGCGCGCAATCATTTTAGTTAAACAAGCTTCTCGTCAATTTGCACTGACTTTGCATCCCAAGGCCGTGTTACCGGTGACGATTGCCGGAGGTGTGATTGAAAGTTCTGTCGTCTTTTCCGCCCTATCTTTTATGCTTTTATGGACAGTTTGTTCGATCGCCGCCACCTGGTTGCTAATGGTGACGGGGCTTGACCTGACTACGGCAATATCGGCTGCCATTGCTTGCATTACCAACTTGGGACCAGGTCTGGGTGCCGTCGGTCCCTATTCAAACTTTTCGGTATTAAGCGACACGCAACTGTGGCTTTGCTCCTTTTTGATGTTGATCGGGCGATTGGAGCTTGTGACCGTCTTCGTGCTGTTTACGCGCACGTTCTGGCGTTTCTGATACAACGGTTTACGGCACGCCCCACCACAGCTTCACGTCCTTTTTCTTGGCGGCTTTCATCATTTCCAAGAACGGATAGACGCGCATACAGAAACTGATGCGTTCGCGTGCTTTTTTCTCTTCGTCTTCTTCGGCAAAAGTTTGAAAAACTGTTTTGCCCTTCAAGTCCTCTTCGTGTTCTTTTTGCTTGATTTCTGCCATCACGGCCTTTTCGCGTGCAATCTCGGCTTCGATTTTTTCGATGGCCGCATCCAAGTCTTCAGGCAACAGGCAACCCGAGTCGTTGTAGGTGCGCCCCAAGACTTCGCAAATACGCTTAAACGTATCCGACATCATGATAAATCCGCCGGCCGCCGGGCTGCGAAACTCTAAAACTGCCATAAAAATCCCCTTCGAATCTTCTTTTTGAACGATCTTACCTAAAAAGTTTACTGCATCTAAGCCGACAGGAATGCGACAAAATCCTGCGCCGTTTCCCCGGCTCATGTAGACTTCGGAAAGTTCCAACAAGCAAAGGTTGCTTAACCATTTATCCGTGTCCAAATCTATCTTCATTATCGCTCATGCCCCCTTGGCCAGTGCGTTGAAAAATTGCGCGATGCACGTTTACTCGTGCGACGAGCGTGTGCGCGAGCGTATTGTGGCCATCGATGTGGCGCCCGATGACGATATCGACCAAATCTCCCAAGGTGTGGCCGAACGTATGCGTGCCAACCCCGATAAACAGACTTTGATTCTGACCGACTTGGTGGGCGCGACGCCCTCCAACATTGCCGAATCGTTTGTCAGCACGCCCGGCGTCGTCGTTGCAACCGGAATTAATCTCCCGATGGTACTCACGGCCGTATGCCACCGCGACGAACCCTTTGACGAACTGGTTGATTTGGTTATGAAAGCCGGCCGAGAAAGTATTTCTCGCATTCCGGCGGCTTGAGTCCTTTGCCCATTACAAACTTCGACAGTCATGCAAACTCGTTCCGTTACCGTATTAAACAAATTGGGCGTTCATGCTCGTCCCGGCGCTTTATTGACCAAAACAGCCAACTTATTCGACTGTTCCGTCACCATCAAAAAAGGAGACAAAACGGTCGATGCCAAATCCATCCTGTCGGTGATGCGCATGGCTGCCAAGTGCGGTGACGAATTGACCATCATCACCGACGGACGTGACGATTTGGCTGCCTCGGAATCGATTCTGGCACTGTTTCAATCGCGTTTCGGTGAAGACGAGTAAGACCTATGGACGAAGACATCAAAAAGGTCGACGACGTTAAAGTCGAACCTGTCTCGGAAGGCGAATCGGCCCCTGACGTTTTGCCTTGCTCGGATAATGCTGAAGATTGCCTTGAGAATTCGTCTCAACAGAGTGCTTCCGAAACCCCCGAAAGCGAGCCGCAGGACACCGAAACACAAACCGATGACAATGCAACCGAGTCCTATACCCTTTCGGGACAAACCGTATTCGGCGGTGCCGCCCTCGGACACGCTCAGCTCTTGAGTGAAGGCGAATTGGAAATCCCTCACTTTACGATTGAAAAAGCTCAGACTCGTGCCGAATTTACCCGTTTGCGCGCCGCTATCAACACGGTGACTCGCGAATTCGAAGAGCTGTTGAAAACCACGACGGAAAACGACGTTCCCGAAGCTCAAGCCTTTATCGAACTGCATTGTCAAATTCTCAAAGACGAGTCGCTCATCGGCGAGACGCAAGACATTATTCGCGATCGTTTGATCAATGCGGAATGGGCTTTGTCGTTGCGTTTGGATGAGTTGCGCCGAAGCTTCGAAGAAATCGACGACGATTATTTGGCCCAACGCGTCGAAGATATCGCGCAAGTGGTCGAACGCGTGCAACGCGTTTTGACCGGCCGCCGCCGTCCGGCCGATACGGTCAGTCAGGTCATGAGCGACAGTTCCGTGATTTTGATTGCCGAAGATTTGAGCCCCGCCGATATTTTGATTTTGAAGCGTCGCGGCGACATCTCCGTATCCGGCCTAGTCGTCGAATTGGGTTCTCCGACTTCGCACTCTGCTATTTTGGCGCGCTCTTTGGAAATTCCGATGTTGGTCAACGTCGAAGGAGCCAAAGACCATATCGCGCATGACGACATCATCTTTCTGAACGCAGATGAAGGAACGGTTTTGGTCAATCCGGCACCGGATTTGCTTCCCACCGTTTCCCGCCATATTCGACAACTCAACGGCAACCGCCGTCGTCAACAGAATCTTCGAAGCACCCCGGCTCAAACCGCCGACGGGGTGCGCATCGAACTCTTTGCCAACATCGCACTGCCCGAAGACGTGATCGACGCCGTTCGCAACGGTGCCGAAGGCGTGGGACTGTTTCGTTCGGAATTCTTGTTTATGAACCGTCCGATTTTCCCGGGCGAAGACGAACAATATGAAACCTATCTGCGCGTGATTCGCGCCATGCGAGACAAACCCGTCACCATTCGTACCATGGACTTGGGCGGCGACAAACTGCCTTCGGAAGAAGCATTGGAGTCCATCGGTGCCGAATCCGACGAAGAAATTCTCAATCCCGCATTGGGACGCCGAGCCATTCGCTTTTGCATCGATCATCCGGAATTATTTAAAACACAATTGCGCGCCATTTTACGTGCGGCTTGCGTTGGCAACGTACGCATCATGATTCCGCTGATTTCCCGAACAAGCGAAATTCTCTACGTCAAGAATCTCATCGAGCAGTGCCGACAGGAGTTGAAGGAACGCGGCCAGAAGTGCGTCGAGACCATTGAAGTCGGCGCCATGATCGAAGTGCCGGCTCTGGCATTTTGTTTGCCGCAATTTTTAAAGCATTTGGATTTCGTGAGCATCGGCACCAACGACCTGATTCAGTATCTTTTGGCCGCCGATCGTCAGAACCCTGCCGTAAGTGACATTTGCAATCCTCTGCACCCGGCCGTTACGGGTATTTTGTCTCACATCATCAAAACGGCCAATCGTTTGCACAAACCGGTGAGCGTTTGCGGCGAAGTGGCTGCCGATCCGATGTTTGCCAAACTGATGATCGGTATGGGATTGCGACAGTTGTCCATGAGTTGCTCGAGCTTATTGCCGGTCAAAGAGCAACTTGTCGAATACACGCTGAAAGATGCTCAGACATTTGCGCGCAAAATTCTGGCTTGCTCAACCACGAAAGGTATTCGCAACGCCGTCAAACAGTGTTGCGGCACCGAGTTCGAATTGGAATCGAGCCCGATTATGCGCAACGCTTTAGCCGATGACTTTTTAGCGGTTCATCCGCTTGATTCTTGACTTTTCCGGGAGACCTTAACCACATGGCACACAACCTTTCGCTTGAAGACATCGATCGTCTCGGAGAGCTTCTGGCAAGCATGCCCGAAGCATGTATGCCGATGGAAGCCGATATGCTCGACGGCTATCTGACAGCCATCGCCCTTTTGAAACATCCGCCGAAAATCGAAGATTGGCTGCCCTTTGTCTTCGATTTGCAAGGCAATACCCGCGCGAAATTGCCCAATGCGGAGCGTCAAGCCGAATTGCGCAAACTCATTTTTGCGCGCGGTGAAGAAATCGAACGACAACTGTTGACTGAAAAAGCCATCGATCCGATCATTTACGATGGAGACGAGTCGACAGAAGACGACGATACGAACGAATTTGCGCCTCTGGCACCGTTTTCCGACGGTTTTGCTTTTGCCTGCGCCAACTGGCCGGAATTGCTCAACAGCGAAGACAAAGCCGTTCAGGCCGCTTTGGTCGGCATTTTGCGCTACGAATCCAAGTCGGAAGAAACGGATGCCGACGAAGAAAACGTCATGCAAGAAATCGAAGAAGACATGACTTTTGCCGATCTTGACGAAGCGATTGCCGACTTGGCGGCGTGCGTACAGGAAATTGCCGAAGTCACGCGCAAAAACGACATCGCTGCGACCAAAACCCGTCCGCAACGCAGTAAAAAAGCGCGTCGATAGACGTATCGCTCCTTCCTTAAGCAAGCCCCGAGCTCGTTGCGATCTCGGGGTTTTCTTATGCAGACAATCCGAGCTTTTTACGCGCCACGCCGGCAACGAACACCAGCACCAAAACCGGTATGCCCAATATCGCCGTCAGAATAAAAAAGTTGGAGTACCCGACGGCTTCCACCGCCGCACCGGAAAAACCGGCAAGAAACTTCGGAATGATGAGCATCACCGAAGAAAAAAGCGCATATTGCGTTGCCGAATAAGCCACATTGGTCAAGCCCGACAAATACGCCACAAACGCTGCCGAAGCCAAACCGCCGGCCAAGTTGTCCGCACTGACGGCAAAAACCAAAAAGAGCATGTCATGGCCGCGCAAAGCCAAAACGGAAAATAAAAGATTGGTCAAAGCCGAAAGCAAGGCACCCGCAAAAAGCGTTTTCATCACACCGATACGCATCGCGACCACACCGCCGATAAAGGCGCCGACCAATGTCATGACAACCCCGAAAACTTTACTGACAGCCGCCACCTCTTCCTTACTGAACCCCAAATCCGAATAAAAAGGATTGGCCATCACGCCCATGACAATATCGCTGACGCGATAAAGTGCAATCAAAAGCAAAATTGCCAGAGCCCACACGCCGTAGCGGGAGAAAAAATCGATGAACGGACGACAGGCGCAGTCGTAAAACCATTGTTTGAACGATCGTCTCGTCTCGCGCTTCTCAGCCTTTGAGGCAGGTTCGCGACTCAGCAACGTTGTCATGATCCCGACGAGCATGCTTGCGGCCATCGCCAAATAAGCGCAACGCCAAGCGCCCAAAGCCGAACCTTCTGCGGCCGCAGCAATAGCCAAGGCGCCCGCGCCCGACCAAATCATGGCAATGCGATATCCCATCTGATAGGTTGCGGCAAAAGCGGCCTGTTCGTCTTCTTTGCCGCTTTCGATACGAAAGGCATCCAAAGCCACGTCTTGCGTCGCGCCGAAAAAGGCCGTTGCCAAAGCCAACAAAGCCATTTGTTTGAGACTGACAGACGGATCGGTCCAAGCCATGGCCGAAAGAGACAAAACCAACCCCAATTGGGCCGCCAACAACCAGGCGCGACGTCTGCCGAAGCAACGCGTCAATACGGGAATGGGCAATGCGTCCACCAAAGGCGCCCACACCCATTTAAAACCCCAGCACAAACCGACCCAACTCATAAAGCCGATGGTCTTGAGATCAACCCCTGCTTCTCGCATCCAAAAAGACAAGGTCCCGAATACCAACAGCAACGGCAAGCCGGAAGAAAATCCCAGAAAAAGCATGCGCAATGTCGCGGGCTCTCGATACACCGAGAGCGTTCGCCATAAATTCGTCCATTTCCGGGAAGCCATATACTTGCCTTTTTGTTCTTTACTTTCGTTATTTTGATTTATTTTTCGACAAAATCACCTCAACGCCGGGCAACCACATCCATTTGCCGACCGGCAGGTCATCGGGCAGGACCAAGTCGCCGAAAGCCACGCGCTCGAGCGCCTCGACGCGATTTCCGGCTGCGGCCACCATACGTTTGACCTGATGATATTTGCCGCTGGTGATCGTCATATCGAGCGTTCGCTCATCGATTTTGACCACTTCTTGGGCTTTGAGTTCCGTTTTTTCATCGACAAGCTTCACTCCCTTTAAAAGGTCGTCCACCGTCTTCTGACTGTAGGGATGCTTGCAAGTGACGCGATAGCGTTTGGCGACGTGCTTTTTGGGGTGCGTGAGGCGATGTTGCAGCGCTCCGTCGTCGGTCAACAACAAAAGCCCCGTAGTATCGGCATCGAGTCTTCCTACGGGCTGCATGCCGCGCACACGCATCGGAACCGGCAAAAGCGTCATGACGCTCGGATGGTGCAACGGTTTTTGCGAACACTCGTAACCGGCCGGTTTATTCAACAATATCAAAGCTTTTTCGCAGTATGGCCACGTCTGTCCGTCAACCGTAAACGATGCCCCGAGGACATCGACCTCGGCATCGGGATCCGTTTCAAGCACGCCGTTAAACGTCACTCGTCCCAAAGCGATCAAACCGCGGCATTCGTGACGAGTGCCGAAGCCTTGCGAAAAAAGAACCTGTTCGAGTCTCATAAGCGTCTCTATTTCCTAACGGTTGAAGTCGATCACCAACGGTGCATGATCGGAAAACTTTTCATCTTTATAAATAAACGTATTCTGGGCCTGCTTGGCCAAACGCTCGGTCGCAAACATATAGTCGATTCTCCAACCGACATTTTTGGCTCTAGCCTGACCGCGCTGACTCCACCACGTGTATTGCTCAGGACGCGGGTCGAGTTCTCTGAAAACGTCGTGCCAACCGTTTTTATCCAAAATTTTCGTCACCCAGGCACGCTCTTCCGGCAAAAAGCCCGTGTGCTTCAAATTACCTTTCCAATTTTTGATGTCGATTTCTTTGTGCGCGATATTGAC
>JAUNOJ010000171.1 GCA_030531135.1 Sutterellaceae bacterium
AGAATAGCACAAATTTTTGTAACTTCAAAGCAACGAGAAGTCGTTGGCTACCTCGAAAGCAACCCGTAGCTCTCGGGTGTCGGTAGCGTTTCCGGCAAGAATTTATTTGGAGTAAAAGCACAAAATTTGCAAATCCAAAGATTTGGAAAACTGCGGCTGCTGTAAAGTACGTAGCGGTATCGAGAAAACAGAGACCGTTTCTGCTCTCGGGTATGAATTGAGTCGTAAATACAAAACTTGTGAAGAAAAAAGAAATGACAAATCAGTGCAAAATCGCTTTGAAAATCTCGGTTTTGGCGACCGCTGTCGTCATGCTTGGCGGGTGTGCGACAACGTCGAACCGGGACAATGGTTTGGAGCTCACGATTTTGCACACCAACGATACGCACAGCTTTGCCGCAGGTATTTCTCAACGTTCCACTCCTTGCCTTCAAGACGAAATCTGCATGGGCGGCTATGCCAGACTTGTGAGCGCTGTGCAAGAAGTCAAACGCAATCGAGAGAATATTCTTTTTTTGGATGCCGGCGATACGTGGCAAGGGACGCTTTTCTTTAAGACCTACGGACCGGGGTTGATCGAAGAATTTGCAAACGTCATCGGTTGGGACGTTGCGACGTTAGGCAATCACGAATTCGATCGAGGGTGCCCGACCGCACTGGACTACGTTAAAGCCCTGCCTATGTCCGTGGTTGCTGCCAATTTGGCGCATACACAATGCCCGTTGTCGGACAATCCTGCTTTGAAGCCATGGGTGATTCGCAAATTTGACGGAGTGAGTGTCGGGATTGTGGGATTGGCCAACGACGAAGTCAAAGATATCAGCAAAGCATGTGATGCCACCGAATTTTTGTCGCCTCGAGCAAGCCTTCAAAAGGCCGTGGACGAATTAAAAGCCCTCGGTATCCGACATATCGTTGCAGTCACTCACTTGGGTTATCCGGCCGATTGCGAATTGGCGCGCACCGTTACCGGCGTCGATGTTTATGTGGGAGGACACACGCACGATGTTTTGGGCGACTATCCGGGGTCCGTTGGACCTTATCCAACACAAATTCGTACGCCCGACGGCTCGATTGCTTTGGTTGTGACGGCCAAGCGGGGTACGGAATTCTTGGGAGATATTTCCGTTCGGTTTGATAAAGACGGCAACATCGCGAAGTTTGTTGCGAATCAAAAGCATCTGACGCCCGACATGCCGCGCGATATGAAGGTGGAAAAGCGCGTCCAAGCGATGGCAGAGCATATCGAAGCATTGCGCGGGCTGACAGTGGCACATAACGCTTTGAATATGGTCGACGGGCTCGATGCGTGTCGAGAGTCTGAATGTTTGAGCGCTATGATCACGGCCGATGCGATGCTCGCGTTCGGGCGAAAGTACGAGGCCGATGCCGCTGTGATCAACGCGGGTGCCGTTCGCGACGCTTTGCCCGTGGGCGAGGTGAAAGAAGCCGACATTGCTTCCATACATCCTTTTAACGACGAGGTGAAAATTCGCGAGCTCACCGGTCAGGCTCTGTTGGCCGCGATCGAACACGGGGCAAGCGATCCGAAGGTGATCGGTCCCTACATTCTGCAACCGGCAGGTCTTCGTTATCAAATCGATTTTCGAGCCCCGGAAGGTAAACGGACGAGTCGTGCGCAAATACTGCTTGACGGACAGTGGCGGGCGATTGAATTGAATCGCACTTATCGCGTGGTCGTCAACGACTATCTCGATCACGGTGGAGACGGTTTTTCGATGGTTGCTCAAGGTAAACGTATCGCGTGCCGCCAAATGAAGACGATGGACTTATTTAGAGAAGAATTGCGTCGTCAAGGTGAAATCAAAGCACCGGAACTCGGCCGCATTGTTTGGATCGGCCGCTAAGAAGAAAATCGAAGGCGGAAAATGAAAGACCCGCAGCACTTTCGTGCTACGGGTCAGAATAGTGGTGGGAGCGCAGAGACTCGAACTCTGGACCGACGGATTAAGAGTCCGCTGCTCTACCAACTGAGCTACGCTCCCATTCGTTTGATTGTCTGGTGGGTCGTGCGAGATTCGAACTCACGACCAACGGATTAAAAGTCCGCTGCTCTACCGACTGAGCTAACGACCCCCTCTATCGAGCGGTCTGCTCTAGTTCTCAGAGGAATGACGATCAACCGAGAATGGAATTATGAAGCATTTCGGCAAGCATGTCAAGAGATTTTTTCAAATATTTTTTAAGGAATTTGCAGTAATAGCTAAAATATTTTTCGTTTGTCTCAACAGTATGGGTAATCCCTAACAACTTTAACAAGCGAAAAGTTCGCTTTTTTTCAAAAATTCGTGCATTATGCGTTTAACGATGCGTGAGATGATTTTTGTTTGAGTGCTTCGTTATTGGTGTAAAGGATCAATATTTTCAAAGACACATAAAAAATTGATCCTCAACTTTTGATAAAATTTTGAGAAATTGCAAGCGATAGATAAAAACTATTATGCAATTTCATAAAAGGAATCTCACAAATGGCTGCAGATAAGAAAAAGAGTGCGGACAGCGTCCGTGTCGAACGAGTCAACGATGCCGATGAACGTAAAAAGGCCTTGACCGCCGCATTAAGCTACATCGAAAAAGAATTCGGCAAAGGCTCGATCATGCGTATGAGCGATGCAAATCGTTCCGAAGATGTCGAAGTCGTCAGTACCGGCTCTTTGGGTTTGGATTTGGCTTTGGGGGTCGGCGGCTTGCCGCGCGGTCGCGTGATCGAAATCTTCGGTCCGGAAAGTTCGGGTAAGACGACCTTGACGTTGCACGTTATCGCCGAAATGCAAAAGATCGGCGGCACTTGCGCCTTTATCGATGCCGAACACGCTTTGGACGTCTCTTATGCTCAGCGCTTGGGTGTTAACCTTGACGAGTTGCTTTTGTCTCAGCCCGATACGGGTGAGCAGGCTTTGGAAATTACCGATGCACTGGTGCGCTCGGGTTCCGTGGATTTGATCGTTATCGACTCTGTGGCTGCTTTGACGCCCAAGAGCGAAATCGAAGGTGAAATGGGTGAAGCCCTGCCGGGGCTTCAGGCTCGCTTGATGAGTCAGGCTTTGCGAAAACTCACGGCTTCCATTACCAAGACGAAGACGTTGGTCGTCTTCATTAACCAGATCCGTATGAAGATCGGCGTGAGCTACGGTAATCCCGAAGTCACCACGGGCGGCAATGCTTTGAAGTTCTACAGTTCCGTTCGTATCGATATCCGTCGCAAGGGTGCTTTGAAAAAGGGAGACGACGTCTACGGTGCCGAGACTCGTGTGAAGGTTGTCAAAAATAAGGTTGCGCCTCCCTTTAAGGAAACTGTGTTCGATATTCTTTACGGCGACGGCATTTCTCGCGAAGGCGAATTGCTCGACATTGGTGCTGAACTTGACGTCGTCGACAAGAGTGGCGCTTGGTACGGTTACGAAGGTACGCGTATCGGTCAGGGTAAGGACAATGCGCGCGAATACTTAAAGCAGCATCCTGAAACCGCGCTTGAAATCGAAAATAAGATTCGTGCGCTCAAGGGCATGAAGAATCGTCCGACATCGCTCACTCCGGGGGAAGCGGTGCCGTTGCCCGAACCCAAGCCTGCCAAAGCGGCTAAGAAGGCTAAGGCTCCGGTCGACGATATCGACGATACGGTGATCGAACCCGATGAACTCTTCGATTAATGGGTTAAATTCGTGAAACAAGTCAATGCCTCGCCTCGCACCTTGCTGATGCGGGGCATCGACGCATTATCGCGTCGAGAATACAGCAGAGTGGAATTGAGCCGAAAGCTGATGCGCACGTTGACCGAGGGAGAAACGGCCGACGATGTCGAAAGCGCATTGGATACGCTCGAAGAAAAGGGTTATTTGAGTAACGAGCGTTATGCTCAAAGTCGAGTGCGCGTCAGAGCGTCACGTTATGGCAATCGCCGCCTGGCTCAAGAGCTTTCCATGATGGGTGTCGACAGTGAAACCGTTCGGGAAGCTCTAAGCGAAACACCCGACGAATTTGAGCGTGCACAAACAATCTGGGAAAAAAGTACGGGAAAGCCCCGACAGACCGTAAGGAATACGATCGTCAGGTGCGTTTTCTAGCATCCCGCGGGTTTGGCTTTGATATCATACGTCGGGTGATTCAAGCGGCTCCTGATGAAGATTTTGAATAGTCGCACTGCGATGTAGCAATCTGCGGGCCGAAAGGATCCCCTTTTTCCTCGGAACAATAAGAAAATGTCAAATAATCAAATTGCCGGCTGGGGTTCTCGCCTCGGCTTTATTCTTGCATCCGCAGGCTCGGCCGTCGGGCTCGGTGCGATTTGGAAATT
>JAUNOJ010000172.1 GCA_030531135.1 Sutterellaceae bacterium
GCTTCTTCGGTGTTGTCTACAGCTACGCCTATAGCGAAGGCGAAAGCCGCAACAACCCGACTTATCAGGAATCCGAGGGCGATTTCTTCTCGGTGCACATCTTCGGTCAGCAGCAGTTCGGCAACTTTGCCATCGCTGCCAACGGCGGTTGGATGCACTCCCACGGCGAAGGCCGTACGGCAGATTCGAGCACCATTGTTCACAGCAACACTTGGACGGCCGACTTCGGCGTGAAGTTGGCTTTGGATGTGGCAACGGTGAACGTCGTGCCGTATGCCAAGGTCGAAACCACCTATATCGACACCACCAAGGTCAACAGCGGCACGCGTTTGGACGATATCGTCGTGCACCAGTTCCCGGTCGGTGTCAACGTTTCCCGCGTCTTTGAAGTGGGCGGCTGGAAGGTGCGTCCGGTCGTTGACGCCGCCTTCATCAAGACGGCCGGCGACACGCAAGTCAATTACAGCTATGCCGGCACTCAGTTTGCCAACATGCAGTGGCTCAACGAAGATACGCTCTATCGCGGTCAGATCGGCTTGACGGCCTACGGCGAAAAGGGGCGTTTGGGCGTCAACTACGAATATCTCGGCGCCGGTGACGGTCGTGCCGCACACACGGTCGATTTGCAGGCGCAGTACATCTTCTAAGTGCGGTTTGCCAAAGATGTCGCAAAGCGTGATCTACCATCCGTGTTTGGACGAAAACGGCAAACTCGTCGTGATCGTCCGACCTTCCGAGTCAACGAACAAAGAGACGTGGACGGACGCCAAGGCCACGGCCATTTTGTCTCGCACGGATGAGCATGAGATTCCGGCCTCGCTAAACGGTATTGCGTTTAATGAGCATCTTCAGATCGACGAAGATCCGTGGAAGTGGCTTGAACGCGTGCCGGACTTTCTTCCCGACGAACCCGACTTTGTGATGCCGCCCGGATTTCGTGCGACTTCCGGTTGCGTGGTTCTCGAGCCCGACGGTCGCATCTGGGTGGTCTTCCCGTCGAATCAATACGCAGGGGTTGAGTGTACCTTCCCCAAGGGACGCCTGGAGCCCATTCTTTCTTTGGTGCAAAACGCCGTCAAAGAAACTTGGGAAGAGGCCGGTCTCTTGGTCAAACCCGTGGCATTTTTAACCGACGTTACACGCACCAAGTTCGTGACGCGCTTTTACATTGCCAAGCGCATCGACGGCTCGCCCAATTTGGCCGGCTGGGAGTCTCAAGCCGTGGGGCTGATGCCGGCAGACAAGTTGCCCGACTACATCAACCGCACCAACGATCGCAAGGTCTTTGAGCCCTTGGCCAAGTGGTTGGAAGAAAACGCAGACAAGCTCGCGCAACTCTAATCGGTTCAACAAAACAAAACGGGATCCGACATTATGTTCGAATCCCGTTTGTGTTTGTGCCTCAATCGTCGGCGTTATTCTTCACCCAAAAGGCGGCCTTGGGTTTCCAACGACTTGGCAGCGTACCCATAGAGCCAAATGCCCAAGAAGGTTGCCAAGGCACCCCACATCATGGCCTGTTCGCCGCAAGCGTAAAGCGCATACAAGGAGTAGGCCGAAGCAAAGCTTGCCACAATCGTCGTGCGCTTTGCCACCTTGGGATCGGTGGGTTCGCGGTGCATGATGATGTTGACAGCCGCAAAAGCCAAGAGATAGGGCACGAGGTTAGTGACCACGGCCAAGTCCTTCAAAATATAGAACTGCTGCTCGAGTCTGGGGTCGATCGTCAAAAGAGCGGCCAAAGACTGCAACAAGAGGATGATGATCATGCCGTAGACCGGGACGTTCTTGCGCGTGACTTTACCGAAAATCTTCGGGAAGTAGCCTTCAAAGGCCGATACGCGGAAGACTTCCGCAATCGTAAACTGCCAGCTCGTCAAGCACCCCAAGCAGGCAACGGCCATCAAAGCCATCACGAGCTTGCCGATTTCGGGGCTAAACATGGTGGCAAAGACCAAACCGAAGGGGGCGGTCGAAGTCGACAACACGGCATTGTCCACAATACCGAAGCTGATGTTGTTGGCAAGGATATAAACGGTGCCGGCACCCAAGGTGGCCAACACCATGGCCTTGGGCACGCTTTTTTCCGGATTTTCCACGGCTTCGCTGTTGGCGCAGGCTGTTTCCAAGCCTAAGAACCCCCACAAGGTCATGGAAATGGACGCGGAAATTCCGTCAAAAAGGCTCATGTTCTGCGGATTCCAACCGGCCACATAGCGATCGACCGAGAAGTCCATCCAACCGATAGCAACCAAAATCAAAATCGGAATGAGAATGCCGTAGCTGGCAAAGTGCGAAAGTTGCCCGATAAAGCGTGCCCCTCCGATATTGGGAAGGCTGCACAACCAGATCACAAAGATACTGGCCAAGCCGATTTCCAAGGGCGAGAGTTCGACTTCAAAGAAGACGATGGCATAGCCCACAATGGAAATGGCGATGGTGAGATTGGCAATCACCAATGACACGCCGTAGCTGAAGTTTGCCAAAAAGCTACCCGATTTCCCGAAGGCGTAAGAGGCATAGCCGCCCAAACCGCCGCGCTTGCGACTGAACATGCCGCATTTGGCAAAGACGTAGGCAATGGCTGTGGCACCCGAAACGGTCACAAACCACGCCAGAAGCGATTGTGTGCCGACTTCGGCTAATTTTGTAGGCATCAGGATGATGGAGGATCCAAGCATGTTGAGCATCACGGCCATGGTGAGCTGCAAACACGTCATCTTAGGCTTCGTCCGGACGGTCATCGACATTTTGGTTTTTTCTCGCCAGTATCTTTCTATTGGGTTGTTAGGAAAAAAGTAAGAGGCGATTGTACCCAAATTTCAGGGTAAGGCAAATACCTTATTTCTTTTGTCCCCAAATCAAGACGAAAAAAATCGGGGCCCCAATGAGAAGCCCCGTATCAAGTTAGTTACAAAGACACTTCACGAAGGGGATCTTCTTGTACCGATGTCTTTTGTGGAGTGGCGTTTTTACGCATTAACATATTGTTCTTGATTGGTAAGCATGAAGTACCGCTACAGATTTGATCAAGTTTAAATCGCAAGGATTTTTGGATTTTGACGGTCTCTTCCTTGGAGGTCTCATTTTTACTTGAACCAACAAGGGGAATTTTTCCCATAACCGACTTAAAAGTGGATTTAAGGGCGCCGGATTCTTCTTCGTCAACAACTTTCTCAATCACGGACAAGTCGCCTTTGAGAGTTACAGGGAAATAATTTGTCGGAATATACATCTCCATCGAAGCGGTTTTTTGATTGAACAAATCCTCAGACTTAGCTAACTTCTGGAAAGAGATAAGGATAGTCTTTTTATCTTTACTTAACTCCACTTCATCAGATTCAAATTTTTTGCCATGGTACGTTACATATGACTTTCGTTTTCCGTCTATGTCAAACATCCAGCGTGATGGCATACCGACTGTCAGCCTGTCATTACTAAGAATTCCACCTTTTTGAAAGAAAACGCGAATATCGCCGATTGCAGGTAGGAATTTTTGTACATACTGATCATTAAGCTTAAATCGGCTCAAAAGATAGAGCACTTCTTGGTTGGAAGCTGAAGTATCGTTGATGAGCTTTTCGACAAGTTGAGTGAGGTTGTCGCTATCATTTTGTTGTGCTAGCAAGCCGGAAAGAAGAGCGCGTGACGTCGGTTCATACTGATTCATGTCCAAATTCAACTGAAGATAATACTTAGCTTTATCCCACTCTTCGTACTTCAAAGCAGTGACAGCAGCAAATAACAATTTACTCCCGTCGGACGGGTATGCGCTCAAAATTTCATCTATGAGTGTCAAGGCCTCGTCTTTGGGAAGATCCCCAGTCGTTACCTTGAACATTTTGATATTGGCTTCTAAAGGATCGACTCTCAGGAAGTCTTTAAAGAATTGATATCGCTCGTGGCAGAGGGCAATATCGTCAGCGTATTTTTTGGTTTTTTCTTTTTCCCATAGCTTGTACGCAGCTTCGGCTCTATAGAACCAATAATCTGGAATGTATTGAAGCGTTCGTTCATGGAGCCCAAGTTTTCTATAACGGACAAGATCTGAATTTTCCGTTGCAAGACCAATCAAAATATCGAATTCTTTTTGAGTGACACGTAAGGCATCTGATATGTCAGTGGTTTTAATTAAATCGAAATAAGTTTTAAAAAAGTCCTTGTTCAATTCATGAATCTTATTCAGTTCATCTTTCTCCTGTCTTTGACATCATAAAATCGAAAAACCACAGCAGTTATAGGACCTAGCTG
>JAUNOJ010000173.1 GCA_030531135.1 Sutterellaceae bacterium
GACGCCGCAGGTTTTGGCGTCACGCCCGGGATTTTGGTAAGAGGCATTCGAAATGACTGATACGACCGTAAACGTGCAAGAAATCGTTGCCCGCATCAGAACCTTGGCAACAGCATCCAACGCCGACATGACGTTGGACTCCCGCCGTGTCAAGAAGGGAGACGTTTTCGTGGCTTTAAAGGGCCAGAAAACGGACGGACTCAATTATGTTGCCGCTGCCAAAGAAAAGGGCGCGGCCGTCGTTCTTTGCGAAAAACGCGAAGACGCTCTTGAGAAATGCGCCGATATGCCTTTTGTTGAACTTGAAAACTTGGCGCATCAAACGGGCACGATTGCTTCTGCTTTCTATAGGCATCCGACCTCGCACATGCGCGGTATTGCGGTCACGGGCACCAACGGCAAAACAAGCACGAGCCATTGGGTGGGCGATTTGTTGGGCATGCTGCACCATCCGTGTGCCGTGATCGGTACGATCGGCGCATTCTTAGGCGAAAAACGATTTGAAGTGCCGACCTTGACCACGCCCGACGCCGTGAGCCTGCAGCGACTTTTTAAAGATATCTATGAAGCCGGAGCTCAGTGCTTTGCGATGGAGGCAAGTTCCATCGGTCTTGAACAGGGGCGCATGGCAGGTACGCAACTCGAAACGGCGTTATTTACCAATCTCACGCGCGATCATCTCGATTACCACAAGACCTTTGAAGCCTACGAAGCCGCTAAAAGCATTCTTTTCGATTGGCCGGGTTTGAAAAACGCCGTGATCAATGCCGACGATGCGGCGGGTCGCCGTTTCATCGAACAGTCGCTCAAAAACGGTTTGAACGTCATTGCCTATGCTCTGGAAAAAGACGGCAATGTTGAGAAAATTCCGCACGGTGCCAAACCGTTGATTGCCAAAGACATTTGCGCCACCACGCACGGTATGCAATTTACGATCGAATGGCTGGGCGAAACCTACCCCGTGACGACGCACGTTTTGGGCGAATTCAATGTGTCGAACCTTTTGGGTGTAGCCGGCGTTTTGCTCACTTTGGGTTTAAATCCCAACGCGGTCTTTAGCCGTTTGGAAAGACTCAAAGCCCCCAAGGGACGCTTGGAGCCCGTGAAGCTTTTAGACACCGATGTTCAAGCGCCGTTAGCCGTTGTCGACTATGCCCACACGCCCGACGCCCTGGAAAAAGCCATTTTGGCACTAAGAGCCGTGGCACAGGCGCGCGGCGGCAAGATTTGTGCCGTGTTCGGAGCGGGCGGCGACAGAGATCCGGGTAAGCGTCCCATCATGGGCGAAATTGCCGCGCGCTTTGCCGATACCGTGATTTGTACAAGCGACAACCCCCGCACGGAGGATCCGCAATCGATTGCCGATCAGGTGGCTGCGGGCGTGGCAAAGCTCAAAGACCCGACAGTGATTCTTGATCGCAGAGAAGCGATTTTTAAAGCGATCGAGTCGGCAGACGCAAAGGACATTGTTTTGATTGCAGGCAAGGGCCACGAGGACTATCAGGAAGTGATGGGCGTCAAACACCACTTTGACGATGCCGAGGTCGCGCAAGAAGCATTAAAACGTTACGCATCGAACCAAAACCTTTGATGCGGTTAAAGCAAAAAGACGAAGCAAACACAGTCAAGAGAAGAGAAAAGACAATGAAAGATCGAAACACCTGGAGTATGAGAAGTCTCATTGCGGCTTTGGGTGACTTGGTAAAAGAAGTTCGAGGCAATACCGGTGCAGCGTTGAGCCCCGTCTTAACCGACTCGAGAAAAATCGAGCCGGGCTCGATCTTTGTCGCCTTGCGCGGGCAAAAGTTTGACGGGCACGACTTTGTCGAACAGGTGGTCAAAAAGGGCGCGGCGCTGGTGATCACGGATCACATGACAGGCGCCGATTGTCCCGAAATCGTCGTAACCGACACAGGTGAAGCCTTGGGCGCCATGGCTCAGGCCTGGCGTGAACAGTTTGCCATCCCCTTGATTTGTGTCGTGGGCAGCAACGGCAAAACCACGACCACGCAAATGATTGCGAGCATTCTCAAAGCCTATTGCGGCGAGTCGCGTGTGTTGGCAACGCACGGGAACTTTAATAACGAAATCGGCGTGCCCTTGACGTTATTGCGTCTCACAAGCCAAACGAAGGTCGCCGTGGTCGAAGCCGGGATGAACCACGAAGGCGAAATGGCCAAACTCGCCGGTTGGATTCGTCCGACGTGCGTGGTGGTCACGAACGCTCAGCGCGAACATCAGGAATTTTTAGACGGTGTCATGGGGTCGGCGCGCGAAAACGCATTTGCCATCGTGAGCTTGTCAGCCAAAGGCACGGCCGTTTTGCCCGTCAAGGACGAGGCTTTCGGACTTTGGAGCGACTTTGCCCGTGCGCGCGGCTGCAAGGTGAAGACCTACTGCGAGGGGGACGATCCTCTGGCTCAAGTTAAAGTCTCGGCAACGGACGACAAACTCGTCATTAACGACAGAGGCGATATTGTCGAGTCGACTTTGCAGCTTTTCGGCAAACACGCCGTACACGATGCGGCGGCAGCCGCTGCGGCAACGTTGGCAGTGGGTGTCAGTATCGAAGCTGTTGCCAAGGGCTTGGCGACATTTCAACCGGTCAAAGGTCGCGGTGTACGTCACTTGTTGCCCAACGGAGCCGTGGTGATCGACGACGCTTACAATGCCAATCCCGACAGCATGCTCGCAGCGATTGACGTTTTGGCTGCGATGCCCGCACCGCGCGTTTTGATTGTGGGCGATATGGCCGAAGTGGGCAGTAAGAGCGCCGAATTTCATGCAGAAATCGGGCAGTATGCCAAGCGTCGCGGCATCGACAAGCTTTTGGCCGTGGGTCACGAAATGCGCCATGCCGTGAGAAGTTTCGGGGCGGGGGCGCGCCATTTCGAGACGTTGGACGACTTGATTTTGGCCTCTCGCATGGCGGCAACGACGCCGGGCACCCTTTTGGTGAAGGCATCCAACTCGCAAGGGCTCTCGAAAGTGGTCGATGCGTTGTTGCCGCAAACAAGATAACGGATCCTTGCCTCATTTATTCCTAACGAAGAAGGAATAAACTGCGCCCTCTGAAGTTTTAAATTTTTTGCGCCAATCATTTTTATGCTTTTACATCTTTTTCAGTGGCTCTCCGACGATATCCGTTTTTTCTCGGTCTTTAACTATCTGTCTTTAAGAGCCGTGATGGCCGCATTGACTGCCATGTTGATCGGCTTTTGTGCGGGGCCGCGCGTGATTGAAAAATTGCGTGCCATGAAAATCGGTCAGGCCGTGCGTACGTGCGGTCCCAAGACTCACTTGGCCAAAGACGGTACGCCCACGATGGGCGGCGTCTTGATTTTGGTCGCAATCGGCTTGTCGAGCCTTCTTTGGATGGACTTAACGAACCGTTTCGTCTGGCCCGTGTTGTTCGTCACCTTGGGGTACGGCTTCGTGGGTTGGACCGACGACTACCGCAAGGTCGTGCATCATGATCCGCGCGGCATGAGCGCACGTGAAAAATTCGGCTGGCAAAGCGTGATCGGTATCGGTGCAGCCGTTTATTTGGCTTTTGCCGTTTCGATGCCCGAAAACGGTCACATCTTTTCTGCCATCTGGGCATGGATTCAAAACGGCTTTACGTTGCAGGAACCCCAGAAGTTGTGGCTGACCGTGCCGTTCTTTAAACAGATCGCATTCCCCTTCGGTATCTGGGGCTTTATGTTCCTCACTTACATCGTGATTGTCGGAACGTCGAACGCCGTCAACCTCACCGACGGGTTGGACGGCTTGGCCACATTGCCTTGCGTCATGGTGGGTTCTGCCTTGGGGATCTTTGCCTACGTGGTGGGACGCCCCGACTATGCCTCTTATCTTTATTTCGAATACATTCCGGGCGCAGGCGAACTCGTCGTGATCTGTGCCGCCTTGGCGGGGGCCGGTCTTGCTTTTTTGTGGTTTAACGCTTATCCCGCACAGGTCTTTATGGGTGACGTGGGTGCATTGGCCTTGGGCGGCGCTTTAGGTACCATTGCCGTCATTGCCCGTCAGGAAATCGTGTTGGCAATCATGGGCGGCATCTTTGTGGTGGAAACCCTGTCCGTGATGATGCAAACCGTTTACTATCGTCTGACTCACGGCAAGCGTATTTTCCTGATGGCGCCGATTCACCACCATTTTGAATTGAAGGGCTGGAAAGAAACCCAAGTGGTGGTGCGTTTCTGGATCATCACGTTTATTTTGGTTTTGATCGGGCTTTCGACCTT
>JAUNOJ010000174.1 GCA_030531135.1 Sutterellaceae bacterium
TGATCATCGGACGCATGGACTTGAATTCGGAGGTGTTTCCTGAAAAGACTTCAAAATCCATGGGGAAGCCGAACTTGTCAATCACCATAACAATGGAAACCATCGGCAGATCGGTTCGATGCTCTTTGGAGGGGCCACGCATTCGAAGGTATTGAAGTTTAAGTGCTGCGATCTGTTCGACGGCATCGACCGGCAACTTGTTGATGTCCAAAACACCATTTGCATCCCAAAGACTTGAATCAAGATCGCCGCTGTCTCGTAGCATTTCGGCGGCTTCAATAAATCGTTCGGCAAAGTCCTCTTGCTCAAGTCCTTTTTCTGCATCCGTCAACGGCGCCTCAAAGTAAGCGTTGGTCACGTCATAGAACACGAGCGTGGCACGTTCTTTTCCGTAGATCTCATCCATGCGCTTGTTGACGTGCTTGAGAATGGCTTGCTTGTTTTCTTTCAAAAAGTCATACGTCGAGTAGTAGCTCGTCAAATTATCCGTACCGGCCGGATTGCCAAGATAGGAGTCCTTTTGTTGGAAGCTGCGATAGATCGAAGCCGGATCCAAAACCTTACGAAACGCCAGAAAGGAAATGACGGCGTTAAGGTCGGTTTGAATGCGTGTTTTTGTTTGGAGATAGCGGATTTTGGAAGGCAAGCGCAACTCTGTCCAAATGGACTTGAGGGCGTAGTAGCCATAGTTTAGCCGTGCACTCTTAGGACGCATAGGGCTTTGCTCTTGAATGGACAACAGCGATTGAGCAACCTCAGTGCGCGCAGCTTGTGTGGCTGCAATCTTCGTAGCCGACTCTTGTTGGTACTTGGCCTTGAGCGCTTCGAACTCACCGGGTTTCATTTGATCGAGACGACCAAACTTTTGCACGACCTTTGAGCGCGCCATCCCTTTTTGCTGATCCCAAATTTTCTCCACGAGCACGACATATCGGTGTTGTTTGTCTTTGCCGCCCTTCTGCGTTGTGATGTACATGACTGCTCCTGACGCTACGATACTCATAATTATAACAACCTAGCGCCAGCCTAGCAAGGAATATTCATAAAAAGGTTAAAAAATTTTGGAGTAGCAAGGCTTCCCCAAAATTTTTACGCTCAGAAACTCCCAAAGACAGGTTTCGACATCTGGAGCTCGATTTCTCAACCGGAGTCAATGTCATCGCCGGTGCAAATGCTTCCGGCAAAACGAGCGTACTCGAAGCTTTGGCGTCTGTGTTGTCTTTGGTCGTAAATCCGTCGCAAACAAACGATCTTGATGATGCAGACACTGACGAAGCGAAGCATCGGAAATCATTACCAGCGAAGGTCTGTGCGTCCGTTTCGATTGGAAATAGAGAATTTGCTTTTAGGCAAGAACGCTTGAGTGCTGTTTCGAAACAGACTTGGAGTTTGCCGAGCATGGTCGATATTGGGAGTGCGCCGGTTTTGGCGGCATATTACCGTGCGCATCGCGATCAAGTGAGTCGTCAAAGTAAGAGTGAAGAAGACGATTGCTTGGATGCACGTTTGGACGATGAAAAAGTGAGGTCGTGGTTGGCGGGAAAGAATGAGTCACCGATCTCAAGCGCAGACGCCTTCCATCGTTTGAAAATTTTGCAAACTGTTTTGCGCACTGCTCTCAATGACGATTCTCTGACGTTGTCGATAACCGATGACGGAACGGAAATTGTTATTCAGACGAAAGAAGGTGCGCATCTTTGGCGGCATTCGGGTAGTGGAGAACATGCCTTGATCGGACTTTTTGCCGACTTGACGCACCGGGCCTGTTCTTTGTATCCGAATATGGAGGTCAATGCACCGACAGAGGTCTCCGGTGTCGTTTTGATCGATGAAATCGAAGCGCATCTCCATCCGATTTGGCAACGGAAACTGATTGTCGGTTTGCGGAAAGCCTTTCCGAAAATGCAGTTCATCGCGACGACGCATTCTCCGATCGTGCTCGGAGAGGTTCCGGCAACGCACATCCATTTGCTCTATGAAGGATATGTAGCTCAGCCGGAGGCCTCGCTTGGATGTACCAGCGACGAAATTTTGGTCAAGCTGATGAGGGCATCCGAAATTAACTTGGAGTTTCAGAAGAAAGTTGACGAGATTTACGAGTTAATCGATCGCGACCGACTCGAAGAGGCCGAAAACTTGTTGAGTGCAGTCAATCAACAATATGGTGAAACGGAAACAGCACAGAAGCTGGGAGCTCTTCTACGATTTGAGCAAGAGTGCGAAGACGAGGATGAAGCATTGTGAGGCGCCTCCCCGTTGACTCTCCATCGCCAACGGGGAAATTTTTGTGTGATTCGCTATCAGAGATCTTCGATCACCAAATAGACCGCCTTCAAGGGCCCGTGAACGCCGACAACTTTCACCAACTCGATGTCGGCTGTCGAACTCGGCCCACCGATGAGGTTAACGCAAGAGGGCATGGGGATGCCGGCAGCAAAACGCTCATGGAGCTTCATCGACAAATGAATCAGGCGCGGCATGATGGCGCTCTTTTTCACCACGAAAATCGTGTTTCTCGGCAACAAACTCACCGAGCGGCCGTTTTCAATCGAGGAAAACAAAACCATCGTCCCGGTTTCGGCCAGTGCGTTTTCCGCCCATACGATGCCGGTGTTGGAGTCGGAGGCGCGAATGGCATTTTCTCTGCCGTCTTCGGCACCCCATACCCAGGCTTGAGGACCGATGGATTCGGGCACAATGTGAGGGAGGTACTCCAAGGGTTTTTACTTGCGCAGCCGCTCGGGATAGCGCAAGCGAATGCTTGCAACGAGCATCTCGACGCACAAGGCGACCTCGGTTTTGATCTCTTCTTGATCGGGTTGAAAACCCGGTACGCACAACGCTTTGTGAAAGAGTCGCCCTTTGAGCGATTCGACAAAAACGCCTGCCATCGGTGTGAGCTCTTCTACAGTGGCTTCAATGTGGTTTTCCAAAATCTTAGCCAAAGCTTTGTAGCTGGCTTCAAATGCTTCTTCATAAAACCACTTGCCCAGCCCTTCGATCACAGGCGCTTGGGTATAAACAAGACGCAAGGCGCCGACGGCTCGCGGCGTCGTAATGGCGGTAAGGAAAATTTCACCGAACCCCGTCAAGTCTTCGATCAATGTTCTGCCGTGGCGGTATCCCGAAATGCATTCGCGATACAAGTCGTCTGTCATCATTTCAAGTGCCGCAACAAACAAACCTTCCTTGTTACCGAAACACTGATAGATGGTGGTGCGAGACCCGCCCGACTTGTTGATGATGGTTGTGAGCGACGTTCCTTCATAACCGAGTTCGATAAAGGTGTCGATGGCGTGCGAGAGCATCTGACGCGTGCGCTCGCGACCTTTTTCGGTCTTGATGTTTTCAAGGTATTTTTGCTTTTTTAACTCGACTTCTAACATGGGTATGCAATCAAAGGCTAACGATACTCGGGAAACGGACGCAACTGCGCTGAAAGCTCTCTTAGGGTAAATCGGCAGGCAAGCCGGCGCCAAAGGAGTACACTCAAAAAGTGGATTTCGTCTGTATCCATCCGATTGAGTTTAGCCGCCGTTGTGAGTTTTTTCCATGATCCTGCGCATTATTTTTTTCGCGATGTTTTTGAACGCGAGCTTTATGAGCTTGCGCGTCATCGCTTCGCTTGACGCCTTGGGTCATGGGGCAACGCCTGCCGAAGTCGGTGTCTTGATGGCCCTTTTGGCTTTGTTTCCGACATTTCTGGCGATTCTGTGCGGTCGCTGGATCGATCGGGTGGGGTATCACAAACCCGTGATTTCTTCAGCCGTTTTGCTTTTGATTGCCGCCGTGTGTCCGATAGCCTTTCCGACGGAAGTCGACGGCATGTATGCGCTTTACGTTTGTTGCGTCACAGCCGGTTTGGGCACGATGGTCGTTGCCATTGTGAGCAACTATCTCGTGGGTGCCTGTTCGGTGGAAGGCAGTCGCACGAAGTTTTTTGCGTGGCTTACGATGGGCAATTCCGTGGCCGGTTTCTCTACGCCCGTTTTGGCCGGGTACCTTATTGACGGTTTCGGTTATGACGCTGCTTACGGAGCCGCAGCCTTAATGGTGTTGGTGGGCGTAACAATGTACTTTGTGTCGTACAAGGAATTGGCGGCGATTCCTTTACCCAAGCCCAGAAAGTTTGCCCGGCGAGCTTACGACTTGCTCAAGGATCCGAGACTGTGTCGTATCCTCATTGTGAGTTCGATCATTTCCATGGCGTGGGACTTGGAAACTTTCATGTTT
>JAUNOJ010000175.1 GCA_030531135.1 Sutterellaceae bacterium
CCAAAACCTGCAATAGAGAACTTTTTCCGGTGCCGTTGCGACCGATCACGCCGATGCGCTCGCCGGCTTCGACCATCATTTCCGCTTTATCCAACAACGGCAAATCGCCCCAGGCAAGTTCGGCCTGCATGACAGTGATAAAAGGCATCGATTCTTTCCTTCTCGGGTTACGGAGTCACGGATGTCGGGGGCGTTGTTGTCGGTGTCGGTTCGGGGGCAACGGGAAGCGACAAATCCAACTCGGGAACGGACGGATTTTCAGGCGCATCGAATCCATCGACAGCGTTTTCATTGTCTTGGCGCGGCGCCAAGGTGCCAGCGGCTTGCGCGGCGGCTTCGGCTTCGCGCTCCAGGCGTTCCAACGAACGAGATTGCGCACGCAGACGCGACATGGGGCGAGACTTGGTGTTGATGCTCTGAAAATCCAAAATCTGGTCCTGCGATACGGCTCTGACGGTGCCGCCGTAAATCATGGCCGTCTGACCGCGTCGTTCCACGAGAGGCGACACGGACAGGTTGTAGTGCAAGGTGCCGAGATTGCCGTCAATGACCCCCGAACTTGCGCCGCCCGTAATGGACTTGGCCAAGCCGAAAGCATCGGCGCCGAGCGCAAACAGGCGCGTTTCAAGTGTGTTTTGCGGTGCGGGAACTTTGTACTTTTCTTCAAAAGCGGCGATGTCGAAATTCAAAAGCAAGGGCGCTTCCGTAAAGCCCACATGCATCAAATCGTAGGTCATGGCCTTGGCTTGCGGATTGGTTTTGGTGTCGCCCGGGTTGATGATGGGCGTGCCCCAAACACGCGTGCGAAGCGGCAGGCGCGATCTCACCTGAGAGGCAGTCTTGGCATCCATTGCCAGGAAGGCGGCGTAATACGGAGGCTCGGACAAAGCGGCGCGGGCGCGCTTAGCCGCTTGCAGACGGCGAATGCGAATTTGCTGCTGACGCCAGCCTACCGGGTCGACTTCCTGATCGATGGGAACTTCGTCAAACTCGTCTTTATCCAACTGATCGACCACAAGCCTAAAAAACTGGTTGACGCGACGAATGTCATCGGGGTCGACCGTCATGCGATCGGGGGCGTAGCCGGCATCGACCAGTTCGCGCTCGAAGGCTTGAGAAATGCGCTTTTCCAAAGGCGTGTCGTGATCCAGAAGCAATACCTTGGGTTTTTCGCCGGATTCGGTCGTCTCAGGCAGGGCCGCTACGCCCATACGTGCGATATAAGAGGCGTCGTCTTCCATCGACAGCCCCAACATCAAAAGATTGCGCGGGAAAATCTTGGGTTCGTAGCGCACTTTGCTTACGGAAATTTCATCGGCGTACACCAGTCCGGGAACAGCGGCTTTGGCGGCAATACTCACGCCTTCGTCAGGGGCTTGTCCTTGGAGTTGGCCGTCGACGGTTTCGGTGAGTGTATTGGTCACGGGAGCCGTTTGGGTACTCGATTGCGGCGCCGGCTGTGTCGAATCGATAAGAGCTGCCAGGGCGTCTTCTTGTGCGCTTTCATCGCTTTTTTGCAATTCTTGCGCCAAGCGCTCCAAGCGGACGCGTTCTTTTTCAGCGGCGATTTCTTCTTCGGTCAATGCAACGGCGTTGTCTAAATCGATTTGATTCAAGGTGACGACGGGTAACGGCACGTAATTGAGCTGAGCGATCTCTTCGACTTTTTTGCGATCGATGGGCCCCACGGCAATCATGGCGCCGGCCATGGCTGCAGCGTCCAACTGTTCGGCAATCGAATCGTTGCTACCGGGATAGACCAAGAGAATGCGAGAGGGATTTTCCGAGGCATAATTACTCGCTAAAAGCCCCTTAAGAGCCAAAAGCGACGGACCTTCGAAAGCGGAATCTTTTTGCGGCATCAAAAAGGCGATTCTTAACGCCGAGTCGTCGGGTTCGTTAAAAATTGTTTGTTCGCCTTCGGTGATGGCAATATTCATGGCGTCGGGCGCAGCTTGTGTCGGCTCGGCAGGCTGCTGATCTGCAGACGCTTGCGTTGTACCGGCATCGCTAGACGGTGCCGGTTGCCCAGGCTCTGCGCTTTGGGGTTGAGCTGTCGGGGCGAAATGGGTTGCATCCGGTATCGAAACCGCAGGTGCAACTTCAACAGATGTCACGGGGGACTCTTGGGCAAAGATAGAATACGGCAAAGCCGCTAAACTCAAGCCGATGAGGCGAGCAATCAGACAACGTTTCACAATACGGTCCGTTAAAACAAAAAACTTGGGATTCAAAACAAATGTCGCAACAAAATCAAAATGCCGCGCGCTTTGCCGACAATACTCTGATGCAATCCGCTGGGGTGCCGGAACAAATGTTCCCGACTTCGGCGCTCTATATTGTAGGACTTCCGATCGGCAATGCTGCAGATATTACATTAAGGTCGCTTTGGATTCTCGATCTGTGTGACTTAATTGCGTGTGAGGATACCCGAGAAACGCGAAAACTGTTGGATCGTTACGGAATTCATACGCCTACGGTCAGCGTCAGAGAGCATAACGAGCGCTCGGCAACCGAATCTCTTTTGGACAAACTCTCGGCCGGAGCCCGCATTGCTTTGGTGACCGATGCCGGTACGCCGGCTGTGAGCGATCCCGGTGCCAAGGCCGTGGATGTCGTGCGTCAAGCCGGTTTTCAAGTCATTCCCGTGCCCGGAGCTTGTGCGGCGGTCACGGCGATGAGCGCCAGCGGTCTGGATTCCTACACGTTTACTTTCGTGGGGTTTGTGCCGCCGACGGCCAAGGCCAGAAAAGAGCTTTTGGCAACTTACGCAAGTCGAAACGACGCGTTCATTTTGTATGAGGCACCGCACCGACTCAAAGAGCTCTTAAAGGACTTGGCAGCAGCCTTGGACGCAGACAGACGTGTTGTGGTGGCGCGCGAACTTACCAAGCGATTCGAAACGTTTGAAGCGATGCTTGCGCAAGACTTGCCCGAGTGGGTGGAAAAACACGAAGCACGAGGCGAGTACGTCATTGTCGTCGATATGCACCAAGGCAAAAACGAGGGGTTGGACGAAAGCGCCATGAAGTGGGCTAGAGAACTTGTCAAAGAGCTTCCCTTGAGCCGTGCCGCCGCCGTGACGGCCAAGGTGACGGGAATCAAGCGCGATGCTGTGTATCGGTTGCTGTCCGAGCTGGAACGTTAAGAAAAAGGCAGGTTGTTCGGCCTGCCTTTTGTTTGGAGGTTAAAGTCCTAATTCCTTGGCGCGAGGTTTTTCGCCGCGTCCGGTGACTGCACGATCAAAAACGCAGTCGGGCAACAGGCGCAAAAGCTTGCCGACGACGGCCATTTGCCACGGAATCGTGCAATAGGTCGTTTGCGAGCGAATGGCTTTATAGGCACGTTCGGCAAATTCGTCGGGCTCCAGCAAAAACGGCATGTTGTAGGGATTTTTGGACGTCAGAGGCGTACGAACAAAGCCCGGACAAATCGTCGTGACGTTGATGCCGAATTTGCGTACGTCGTTACGCAGACTTTCCAAATAGCTGATGGCTGCCGCCTTGCTCGAGCAGTAAGCTTCGCTGCCGGGCAAGCCGCGAATGCCTGCGACCGAAGCAATCCCCACAAAATGGCCGCCTCCGCGTTGATTCATCGGTTCGATAAAGGGATGAAAAGTCGAAGCCATGGCAAAAACGTTGGTGCGATAGACTTTTTCCATCACGTCCAAGTCTTCTTCAAACTCGGTTTTCATGCCGATCGAAATGCCGGCATTGGCAATGACGATATCAACGGGCTTTTGGCTGTCGAAGTCGCGTGCCGCGGCAAAAAGCGCCTGGCGATCCGTTACGTCCAAAGCATAGGTGCGGTGACGCTCGGGATGAGAGAGTCTTTCGGCAAATTCTTCCAGTTTTTGAGCGTTGCGTCCGATCAAGGCAATTTCTGCCCCGTGAGCATCGAATTGGCGAGCCAAAGCGGCGCCGATGCCGCTCGAAGCTCCAGTCAAGAATACGCGCATAGGCCAACTCCCATCCCGTTTGTCGGGATTCGATTATTTTTCGTTACGAATCTGATTGATCAGGAACTTCACCACATCGATCGTACCGGCACGGGTACCGGTCAAGTGCGGAGCGGTGATGTAGCGACCGGCCACGCCGATGCACGGCGTGGAATCCACACCGTAGTTTTTCCACATCTGCGAGGCGCTGCGAGCCTTGGAAACGACGGCAAAACTTGCCATCGTCTTTTTCCACTGATCGGCATTGACGCCGTGAGCCGTCACCCACTTGAGG
>JAUNOJ010000176.1 GCA_030531135.1 Sutterellaceae bacterium
CGGTGGCTAAAAAGACCCTCAACATTCCGATGGTGCTCACTTGGGCACGCATTGCTTTTATTCCGCTCATTGTGGGCGTGTTTTACTTGCCCGACACGGTGTGTCCGGCACACATGAAAAACCTCTTAAGTTGCGTGATGTTTATCGTCGCGGCCATCACGGATGCTTTGGACGGCTATATTGCGCGCAACTTTAATATGGCAACCAAATTAGGCGCCTTCCTGGATAGTGTCGCCGATAAGCTCGTGGTGTGCTCGGCCATCGTTGTGCTTCTTTCATTTGATCGCATCGACATGATCGTGGCTTTGATCATCGTGGGTCGCGAGATCGCCGTGACCGCTTTGCGCGAATGGATGGCCAAGATTGGCGCAGCCGCAAGCGTTAAGGTCAACTGGTACGGGAAAATCAAAACCATCGCTCAGATGACGGCGATCCCGATGCTTTTGTACTTTGATCCGATTGCCGGACTTCCGATTGCCTTTATCGGCACGATCCTCATCTACATTGCCGCGCTCTTGACGCTTTACTCCATGTTCGTTTACATGGCAGCCGCCTGGCCGCACTTGCAGGCTCAGGACGCCGAAGACTAATCAGGCAAGAACTCGCTCAACAAGAAACGCTCGGCCGATTTTCGGCGCGAGCGTTTTTCTTGGTCTGTACGTTTTGCAGACAAACAAAAAACGCATCGAAGGAGCAATTCGATGCGTTTTTGTTAAGGTATGGCTTGAACCTTCCTCGCTGAGGGACTCGGATGATTCAGCTTTTGTCCTGCAAGCAGATTAGGCCATTGCCTTGATGCTGGCGGACAAACGGCTCTTATGACGCGCAGCGGCGTTCTTGTGCAAAACGCCCTTGGAGCTCATCGAGTCGATCACGCGCTGGGCCTTCTTGAAGGCTTCGGCGGCGGCGGTCTTGTCGCCGGCGACGATGAACTTACGCACAGCCTTGATGGCGGTGCGGTACTGGCTACGCTGAGCCGAGAGGTGCTGATTGCGAGCAACGGCCTGACGGGCGCGCTTGCGAGCTTGGTTGGTATTGGCCATTTAGAATTCCTAAAAACTGATGCTGAAAGTACAGCAAATAACCGTGTGAAACGTTCACACGACCGGTTTGCGCCCCTTTAGCATCGATCAGCCGTGGGCTCGGCCGGTTAGTGATTAAAATAAAGCTTTTGCGAAATTCGTTACCGACATCGGTTTTGAGTTCTCGCAAAGCGCGCAATTTTACCAAAACAAAAATGTTCCTACAATAGGCGCGTTAAATTTTTTTATACGAAATAACACTATGTCGCTTCTGCGCTCGGCTGCCACCATTTCCGTTTTAACGCTCCTGTCCCGTATCACGGGTCTGGTGCGCGATATGCTCATTGCCCGCTACTTCGGCGTGGGGGCAGCGACAGACGCCTTTTATGTGGCGTTTCGCATTCCCAATATGTTGCGGCGCCTGTTTGCCGAGGGCGCATTTTCTCAGGCCTTCGTGCCGATGTTAAGCCAAGTCAAGGAAAACGAGACGCCCGAGAGAAGACAGGAGTTCGTCAACCACGTCTTTACACTTTTGGGGTTGGCCGTATTCTTTGTGAGCGTTCTGGGCGTGATCTTTGCACCCTTTGTCGTGTGGATGATCGCTTCGGGCTTTAGTAACGACACCGCCACGTTCGACTTGACGGTGTGGTTGACGCGCGCCATGTTTCCCTACATCCTCTTTATGAGTTTGGTCTCCTTTGCGGCGGCGTTACTCAATACGTGGAAGCATTTCGCGATTCCGGCCTTTACGCCGGTGCTTTTGAATTTAAGTTTTATTGCTTGTACGTTGCTCTTGGTCGATCAATTCAGTCAACCGATTTGGGCATTGGCCTGTGCGGTGATTATCGGCGGGGTTTTGCAACTTTCCATGCAGTTGGCGGCATTAAAGAAAATGGGGCTATTGCCCAAGATTTCCAACCCGTTTAAGGCAACCAAGGACGACTCGGTAAAAAAGATGTTGGCTTTGATGTTGCCCGCCTGTCTGGGTGTGTCGGTGACGCCTTTGTCTGTGTTGATCAACACCAACATTGCTTCACATTTAAACGACGGTGCGGTGACGTGGCTCAATTACGCCGACCGTTTGATGGAGTTTCCGACGGCATTGTTGGGCGTGGCCTTGGGCACCGTCTTGTTGCCGGGCCTGTCTTCAGCCTTTGCTCAAGGCAATCTCACGCGCTACAACACGCTCTTAGATAGATCACTCAAAATCGTGATTTTGATCGGCGTTCCGGCCTCTGTCGGTTTGGCGCTTTTGTCCGAAGGGCTCACTGCCGTGCTTTTCCAAGGCAAAAACTTCTTGGCAAGTGACGTGATGCAAACCTCCGTTGCCATGCAAGGCTATGCGGCGGGGCTTTTGGGGCTCATTGCCGTCAAAATCATTGCGCCCGCGTTTTATGCCAGAAAAGACATCAAAACGCCCGTTAAAAGCGCGATTGCCGCTTTGATCGTGGTGCAGGCCTGCAACTTCGTGACGGTGCCCCTTTTTGCGCATGCCGGCTTGGCATTGTCGGTGACAATCGGCTCTTGCTTTAATGCCGTGACGCTACTTGTCATCTTATTGCGTCGCGGTTGGTATACGGCCCAAAGCGATTGGTGGATTTATTTCGTGCGCGTGATCGTGGCTTCCGTTGCTATGGGAGCACTTCTTTATTGGGGGCAAATGGGCGTTGACTGGACGCAAATGCAATCCGAATGGATAAGGCGCCTAATCCTAGTGGCGGGTGTTATTTTGGGTGCCGCTGTGACATACTTCGTAACAATGTTTGTTTGCGGGTGGCGAGCCAGAGAGTTGCGCGGCGCCGCCAAGGAAAGTTGATCAGATGATTCCCATTACCGACGACGTTGCTTCGCGTATTCAAGTCATTAAAGCGGACATCACCACTTTGGCGGTTGACGCCGTTGTTTCTTCGGCCAATGCCGATTTGACCGGGGGCGGTGCCGTCGATCAGGCGATTCATCATGTGGCCGGGCCCGGCCTTCGCAAGGCTTGTCATCAGTACGTCGAACAGCAGGGTCGTTGCTTTGCGGGCGGTGCATCCATTACCGAAGGCTTTAAGCTTCCGGCTCGCTACGTGATTCATGCCGTGGGACCTGTGTGGTGCGGCGGCGAAGACGGTGAGGCGGCACTGCTGGCACGATGCTATGCGCGCTCTTTTGAGTTGGCACGCTTGCGCAATTTGCAAACCATTGCATTCAGCTCCATTTCGACCGGCCAATATCGTTTTCCCAAGGACGTGGCTGCGCTCGTCGCGCTTCACGTGGCCGTGCAAGTCTTGGAAATGGATTCGAACTTCAAGACCGTCGTCTTCTGCGTGTTTGACGACGAAAACAAAGAAATTTACGAAAACCTGATTAAAGAAGGTCGTGCGCTTGCCAAAGAAGAGGCGGCCGCGTAAAACCAGTTTGGTTGTGGTGGATGGGACGAGCACGGAACTTCAAAATCCGTGCTCGTTTCTTTTGGGGCGATTGCCTTATACTCGTTGTCAAGCCCAATAATGACGGAGAAAACCGATGGCAGAGACTCAGACAGCCAAAGACAGGAAAGGCGGCGTGATCTACATCCTGACCAATCCCGCGTTTCCAGAGTGGATCAAAATCGGCTTTACAACCAACCTCAAAAAACGTGTCGATGATCTCAATCGCAGTCCTGCGGTGCCGTTTGCTTTCCGCGTCTATGCCACCTACGAAACGCAGGCCAATCTCAAAGATAAAGAAGTCCATAAAATCATCGATATTTTGAGCCCGCAATTGAGAGCTCGGGAAAAGCTCAACGACAAAGTGCGCGAGCGCGAATTCTTCACAATGGATGCCGAAGACGCCTATCAAATTTTCTACAGTATCGCCAGAATTACGGGCACGGAACGGTGCTTGAAGAAACTGCAGCAAGATGCTCAGTCTGAAGCCGAAGAAAAGGCGGTGAAAGCAACGAGACGCGCAAGTTTTACCTTTACGATGGTCAATATTGAGCCCGGATGCGAAATTGAATTTGCAAACGACGAAAACATCAAAGCGGTTGTTACGGGCGACAAAACCGTCGAGTACGAGGGCGAAACGTACTCATTGAGCGGCTTGGCTCAAGTGCTACTCAATACAGAGCAAGCGTTGCAGGGGCCCAAGTATTTCAAGTACGCAGGCAAACTCTTAACCGATCTTCGCGATGAACTCGAAGAAGCGTGTGGCTAATATCCAATAGGAAACGAG
>JAUNOJ010000177.1 GCA_030531135.1 Sutterellaceae bacterium
TGGTGATTTCCTTTGTGGCCATCTTTATCGCCATGGATCCGCAAAGCTTGGTGCTCTCCTTGGTGAGCTACGCTTGGGCGGGCTTTGGCGCCGCCTTCGGTCCCGTGATCATCATGAGCCTTTGGTGGAAGCGCATGAACCGCTGGGGCGCTTTGGCCGGTATGGTGGTGGGTGCCGTCACCGTGTTGGTCTGGCACCAGTTTGCCTGGTTCGGCTTATATGAAATCATTCCGGGCTTTGTCTTCGGCTTGATTGCCATCATCGTGGCAAGCCTGTTGACGGAAGAGCCCGACGAACAGACGCAAAAGACCTTTGATTCCGTGGTCGACGAAGTTCGAGCCGCCTAAAAATTTTGTACCAGAAAAAAGAAAGACAAAAATGACAACAAAACCCTTTCCTCAATTGAGCCGAATGATGTCCGGACCCCAGGACACCATCATTCGCGAACTGTTGGAACTTGCCGCTCGTCCGGAAGTGATCAGCTTTGCGGGCGGTCTTCCCTCGCCCGAAGGCTTTCCGGTCGAAGACGTGCGCGAAGCGGCCGAACACGTGATTCGTACGGCCGGTCGTCAGGCGCTGCAGTATTCGAGCACCGAAGGCGAGCCGGAATTGCGTCGCGCCATCGCCGCTTTGGAAACGTCTCGCGGCGTGGAAACGTCTCCCGACGAAGTGCAAATCGTCTCGGGCTCTCAGCAGGCCCTGGATTTGATTGCACGTTTGTTTATCGACGAAGGTTCTCGGATTCTCGTCGAAAATCCCACCTACATGGGCGCCTTGTTGGCGTTTAAAAACTGCGGTCCCACGTTCGGCCTTTTGCCCACGGACGCAGCCGGCTTAAATCCGGCTGCGTTGGACGACTCTTTTAAGGGTGCGCGCTTTGCCTACGTCATGCCCACCTACGCCAACCCCACCGGCATGACCATGACCGAAGAGCGTCGCATTGTCTTGGCACAAAAAGCCAAGGAACTCGATTTGTGGCTTGTCGAAGACGATCCCTACGGCGAACTTTGGTACGAAAAACGCGCGCCGAAATCTTTGCGCGCTTGGGCGCCGGAGCGCACCTTGCGTTTGGGCACGCTCTCCAAAGTTTTGTCGCCCGGTCTTCGTTTGGGCTACATCTGCGGGCCGCGCGAAGTGTTGGACAAGATCTCTCTTTTGAAGCAGTCGATCGATTTACACACCTCGACCTTGACGCAAAAGATTGCGGCTCGCGTGATCGAGTCGGGCAAACTCGAAGCCCACTTGCCGCAGGTGCGCGAGCTTTATCGCACGCAAGGCACGGCCATGCTTCAAGCTCTGAAGGAATTTATGCCCGAGGGCGTGACGTGGACCGAAGTTGAAGGCGGCATGTTCATTTGGGTGACGTTGCCCGAGTCGATTGATACGACCGAACTCATGCGCGAAGCCGTTGCCAACAATGTGGCTTTCGTTCCCGGTGCGCCCTTCTACGCCTTAGGCGGCAACCGCAATCACTTGCGACTGTCGTTTGTGACGGTGCCGGTGCCGCGCATTCGCGAAGGCATCGAACGTTTGGGTAAATTGATCGCCTCGAAGTTGTAAGTTCGTATACGGCATTTTGCTCAGAGATAACCGCAGTTTGTCAAAGACTGCGGTTTTTCTTTGCCGGAATCAAGCCAAAACAAGAAGGCGCAAAGCCCTTAAGAGTAAGATTAACGATCAGGCTTTAGTGGATTTCCTTGGTTCACGGAGCTTTCATTCGCACAGCTTTTGAGAAATCGGAGAAAAAAGAAAAATGGAAAAGAAGAATCTGGATTGGGCCAATTTGGGCTTTGGCTACACGGCAACGGACTATCGCTGGCAGTCCAACTGGGACAACGGCCAGTGGGACGAAGGCGGTTTGATTACCGACTCCGAATTGCACTTGACCGAAGCCGCTTGCGTCTTTCACTACTCTCAGAGCTGCTTTGAAGGTTTGAAGGCCTACACGACCAAAGACGGCCGTATCGTGACTTTCCGCCCGGACATGAACGCCGCTCGTATGGCCAACACGTGCCGTCGTTTGGAAATGCCCGTGTATCCGGAAGACAAGTTTGTCGACGCCGTGATCGAAACGGTGCGCGCCAACGCCGCTTGGGTGCCGCCCTTTGGCACCGGTTGCTCCTTGTACATCCGCCCCGTCATGATCGGCTCGGGTCCGCAGATCGGTGTGGCTCCGGCACCTTCTTATCTTTTCCGCGTTTTCGTGATGCCTGTGGGTGCCTACTTTAAGGGCGCCGTCAAGCCCTTGAAGCTTCGCGTTTCGGATTACGATCGCGCCGCGCCTCACGGCACGGGGCATGTTAAGGCAGGTC
Source organism: Sutterellaceae bacterium (assembly GCA_030531135.1). Classification (GTDB taxonomy): domain Bacteria; phylum Pseudomonadota; class Gammaproteobacteria; order Burkholderiales; family Burkholderiaceae_F; genus Duodenibacillus. Next base: position 2,313 of record JAUNOJ010000177.1, read on the forward strand.
TTAACTACGCCATGAGCCTTTATCCCACGATGGAAGCCCACCGCGAAGGCTTTGCCGAAAACCTCTATTTGGATCCGGCCACCCGCACCTATGTGGAAGAAGCCGGTGGCGCCAACATCATCTTTGTCGACAAGGACAACAACCTCATCGTTCCGAAGTCCGACTCCATTTTGCCGTCCATCACCCGTCGCTCTTTGGTGTATGTGGGCGAACACTATCTGGGTTTGAACGTGATCGAACGTCCCGTGGCCCTGGAAGAAGTCAAAGACTTCAAGGAATGCGCGCTTTGCGGCACCGCTGCCGTTTTGGCGCCGGTGGGCGAAATCCACACCAAGGACGGCGTCATTGCTCTGCCCTCGGGTATGGAAAAGATGGGCGAAATCAGCGGCAAGCTGCGCGAAACCCTCACGGGCATTCAGGCTTGCGAAATCGAAGGTCCCGAAGGCTGGGTTCGTACGATCTGCTAATCGCGCCTTGATCCGATTCTTTAAAAGCCCTTTTCGGCAACGTGTCGAAAAGGGCTTTGGTTTTGTACGTCAGTCACCGTCTGAACCGCCACCTGAGTAGCCACCGGAATATCCGCCTCCGTAGTCCGCCGGAGAATCGTAGAAAAAACCGTCTTCGCGATCGTCCGACTCATCCGCTGACGAACCCCAGCCATCCGAGTCATCTTCTGGCGAACTCCAGCCTTCCGAGTTGTCTTCTCGCTGACGTTCGTCGCCGATATATTGACCGTCCTCGTCAAAATCGTTTTCCCAATCGATGTCGGCGAAATCAGGATCCTCACGAAGATTGCGCTCGATCTCGTCCATCCGAAGACGCCGAAATTCCTTACCGCTTTCGTCGAAATGCCCCGCTGCGACACTTTCTTCGGCGGCAGCCAGCATCGCCATCCCGGTTAAGGCGGCGGCCGTGCGCTCGGTTCGATGCGTCTCTACATGATCTTCGCAATCGCAATCTTGTTGCTCTACCACGCGCGGCTCCTGCTGTCTCTTTTTGATCGCTTCGTAGATTCGATCCAGACCGCGAAAAAGCCCCCAAACCAGACCGCCGGCAGTCCCGAAAAGCAACACGCCGATAACGATGTCGGCAAAGACGCTTAAGGTCATTTTTTCTCCTGTTGTTTTCTTTTATCAGAGCCGGATTTTGTCCGATTCTTTCTTCATTTTTAACGGAGGTCGGTGCCGCTGTCAATGATTTTTTTGAGATTTTGAGATAAATTTTTGAGCGCAAAAAAGCCTTCCGGCACGGTGGCAACGGAAGGCTTTCGGATGGTCTTTGAGACTTGTCGATTACGACTTTTTCTTTTCGTCTTGAGCTTCGGTCTTTTCTTCGACCGCGGGCTTGGCCATCGACTCGTCGTGAACTTCCAAGGCGCCTTCGGACTTCACCGGTTCGCTTTGAGGTTTCGTTTCCACCTGAACGAGCGGCTCGTGACTTGCCCCGAGTTCTTGGGCGTCGACATTGTCCATCTCGTCGACTTCGGGAGCTTTTTGCACCACAGGCGCTTGTGCTTGGCTCTGTGCAGCCACTTCCTTCATGAGTTTGACGTGTGCGTCGCTTGCCTTCTTTAAAGCCAACTGCATCTTGTCGATGACCTTGGCCTGCTGAGCAAGCGCTTCTTCCAACTGCTGAATCTTGGTGAGGTACGGATCGTCTTCGCCGGGCATCACGCCGTAAGCGGCAAACACGTCGCGTGCGTGTTCCTTTTCCTTCTTGGTTTCGTGGGTAGCGCGAGCGGGCACACCGACCACGGTGGTGTCGGCTTCAACGGGTTTGACCACCACGGCGTTGCTACCAATACGAGCGTTATCTCCCACGGTGAAACCACCCAAAATCTTGGCACCGGCACCGACCACAACACCTTTACCCAAGGTGGGGTGACGCTTTTGGCCGCGCCCCAAGGACAA
>JAUNOJ010000178.1 GCA_030531135.1 Sutterellaceae bacterium
GGAGCTTGTCGCTTAACGGAGACTTCCAACCTTCGGGAGAAGCCAGAATCCACTTCACCTTCTTGTCGCGACCGATTTTGATGATGGCCGACTGATGGCGAGAGCTGATAATGATGGAGTCGTCTTCCGGGTCATAGTCAACGGAGTTGACGTGCAACCAGTTGCGACCGGCACCCGTGCCCACGATATCGCCGAAATCATCCGATGCATCGGCCTTGGAGAGTTCTTCTGCAGTCAAGGTCTTGCCGGCTTGGCTAGCGTCGATATTCAAGCACACGGCACCCTGGTCAAGCACCTTGAGCACGTTGGCACGATACACATCCAAAATGTCGGGCAAACGCCATTCGTCAATCACGTGACCCTGTTCGTCGACCTCGGCAATGACGTCACGCACCGTACGCACATGCTTGCCGTCGGGACGGATGTAGTTGGAGCTTGCCACGCGAAGGAAGTAGTGACCGTTTTCGGCATCGTCCATCGAGTGCGAGTAGTCGTTATAACGATTTGGTAACAAGCGATTGAAAACTTCGCGACCCATGATGTCGTACTTGACATAGCGCTGGCCGTAACCCCAAGTGATCAGGCCGTCTTTGTTTTGCTTAAAGCCCATCATGACGCCTGCTTTGTACATGTCGCGCAGGTCGTAAATGGGGTTGGCAAACATGTACCAACGGATTTCACCGGAAGCATCGATAATGGCGTTTTGCGGATAGAAGTTCCACTGCAGGGCGCCGCCCACGGGGTTATTCCACACGGCACGCGTACCGATACCGGATTTTTCGGCGATGTTGTTCACAAAGTAGAGGCGATCCTTAAATTCGGGATCGAGCTTTTTGACTTGAGAACCGAAAAGGGCGTGGCGTTCAGCCGTGATGCCGGCGACTTCGGTGTAGGTCGGCGGTGCATAGAGCTGATAGGTATCCTTAAACTTTTCGGACTTGCCGCGCAAAGAACGGGTATAGGTCACTTCGACCTTGTTGACGTAGTCGGGATACAGACCAAACACGGGCACGCCGCCGTGGGTCATCAATTCCGTTTTGGAAACCTTGTACTGAATCGTGCTGCCGTTTGGCTTGGGCAGAATCTTGACGGTTACGTCGGAGAGGTCATAACCGCCGTCACGAATGATGGCCGTCAACGGAGCGATACCGTAGGGATTCATCATGATTTCGCCGATGTGGCCTTGCATGATGTAGTTGGTGTGCGGACCGGAGTTGCCGCCCATGGCGAAAGCGCCGGTGCTCACGGCAAGAATACCGGCAACGATCGCGGTATGTTTAAAGAATTTCATTTCTCTCACTCCTTAACTTATGTTTTTTCATCAAAGCACTCGCGTGCTTTCAATATTTCAGTGTAAGGGAGTGAGAAAATCGACACAATGAGGATTTTCGGGGCGCCGAACGAGTGTTTTTTGAAACGGTCTTTTTTATTTGTTGCAAATTGTCGAAAATTCTATACGACGGCTATGGCGGCAGTACGGATACCAGTCTGGCATCGGCCGCACGCGTGTGAATTTCCGTGTAAAAGAAGCTTCTGAGCCACTGATGTGTCGGATCGGCATCGACGCGTTCCGACCAAAGCAACGACGGATAAAAACTCACGGCATTTTTCGATCGGCCGAGAATTGTGAGACCGATGCGTTTGGCCAAAACCGAAGCGGTCTGATAGGGAATGAGCGCCGTTTCGTTATCGGTTAAAAGAATCGGAGCCGTCACAAAGTAGGGAATGCTCAAAAACGGAGCCGAGCTCGGATCGGGGATGCGGTCGATAAAGGGAACTTCGCCGCTGTCGTCGGCAGAAAGTTTCGGGAGCGTCAGCTGTACTGCCAAATGAGATCGGACTTCTCGTTCGCAGATGCTTTCGCCAAGCTCGACGCGTCGCGCCAAATCGGAAGTCGAGTTCGTGACGTACACGTAATAGTCTTCGCAAAGCTGGAGTCGATGAAAGCCCGGATAGGATTCGGTTGTGGCGTAAAAAGCCATGTCGATTTTGCCCTGATGCAAGGCGGAATAAAAATCGGGCGTCAACTGATAGAAGTTGAGTCGAATATTGGGGGCTCTGGTTCTGAGTTCGGGCAAAAGAGGACCGATAAACGACACAAGGGCATTGTCGAGACCGCCGATCGAAAACAGACGGTCGATGTCCTTAACAACGAATTCTCGCGTGACTTCGAGTTCGTCGAATTCTTGCAGCAATGAAAAGATTTTGGGTTGCAATTCCTTGGCGCGCATGGTCGGGCACATGCGGTGATCGCACCGAAGAAAGAGTCTGTCGCCGAATGTCTGACGCAACGATCCGAGAAGGCGACTGGCCTTGGAAATGGATATGTTGAGCCGCACAGACGTGTCGGATAACGACTGTGTGTCATAGAGGATTTTGAAAAGCCTCAGTTCGTCCGTGTTGATGATCATTTGTCGGCTCCCCGCGCGCTTGTCAATAAGCTACGCATATTGAGAAATATAGCAAAAACGCAAAAATTTTGCCTGTTTTCCAAAGAAACGGGACTGACAAAACGATAATGACGAAAGCTGACTCAAGGCAGAATAAAAAATCGGGCGCTTACCGGTTTTTAAGTCAGCGCCCTACTTAGAGGAAGAGGAATGTGTTTTTGATTATGCCTTGCGGATGAAATCGCGAACGATCCAACCGGTGAGCATGGCAACCAGGAAGATGGCGGCAACCACGCAGGCCAGCATGCAGCATTCGGCCATGTTCATGAATTTCCACTGCGGGATCAAGTACCAACCGTCGTAGGACTGATAGAACTCGATGAACCAGCGCTGCAAAGACCCGAGAACGGCACCGTCGGGCACGACGGGAGCGTCATAGCCACAGTCGCCCGTGGGCTGGAACCAAGACGGTGCCCACTTTTCCAAGGGCAGGCCGAACGGGAAGTGCGGTTCGGTCGAGCAACCCTGCATGCCGAACATGGCATCAAGATCGTCGGAGTGAACGGCCGTGTGAATCTTCATCAACTTCCACGAGCAAATGATCGTGAAAATCAAACCGTAAATATTGATGGCGTACCCGACAATCTTGGCCCATAAAGCTTTGGGATCAATCATGGCGATTAAGCACCCCAAAGCCATGACCAAGTTGCCGTAACGAATGTAGACGCACTGTTCGCACGGCAACATATGCATCCAGTCTTGAAACAGGTAGTGCGCCAACAGCACCAAGGCAATCATTGCAAAGGCGATAATGCCCCAAGGCCAGCGCGTATCCTGCCAGTGACCCAAAGTCGCAATCGGATCGCTCTTCAAACCCGAGAAAAATTGTTTCATCTCAATCCCCAAAAAAGGCTTATCGCCGACAATTCGGAAAATTCAGCCGGCCGAAGGTTCGTTTTCAGCCGGCGAAAATACCGGGAAATTACTTCATGTCCTTGAGTTCTTTGACCAAGTTGACCATACCGTCGAAGTTGCGGATGGATTTGGTCATGATGAGGTACTTGCCGTTGACAACGTAAGCCGGGATGCCCTGGATCTTGGCAGCGTCGTAGGAGGCTTTCCATTCGTCGCACAAAGCCTTGACAGCGGGATCTTCCTTGGCCTTGTTGAATTCGTCAACGGAAATGCCGGTGGCGTCCGTCATGGTCTTTACGAAAGCGGCTTCGCCGGAGGTCCAACGTTCGCCTTTCTTATGGTAAGCCTGATAAATGGCGTCTTTAGCTTTCTTGAACAAAGATTCGGGAGCTTCGATCGAAACGCCTGCGGCCTTGTCCTTGATCATGCACATGGCTAAGAATTCGCTGCCGGCACGGCCGTACTTGCCCTTGGTTTCCAAGTGCTGGGGATTGAATGCCAAGCCGAGTTCCTTTTCAACGCGCGGCAAAACCTTCGGATCGACACCCACGTCATACTTGAAGCAGAACGGGCAGTCATAGCTAAAGATCTTGGTGAGCTTGCCTTCGGCATTGACCAACGGCTTTTCCAACTTGACATAGTCGGTGCCTTCAACGGCAGCGGCGGTAGCCGTCAAAGCAAACAAAGACAAGCCGACGGCAAGAAGGGATTTTTTGAACATTTCTCAACTCCAAACGTAATGGGGCGCACGGTTGTCGATCCGAAAACCATTTTTCGCCGGACAAACGCACACAACTTCTAATAATGGGCAGTGTAAAAACTCGGAGCACAATCGACAATTGAGAATTACCAACGCCTTAATTACGAATAATGCAAATGGCTTTTGCACAAAATCGAAAGAGCCTCCGATGTTGCGA
>JAUNOJ010000179.1 GCA_030531135.1 Sutterellaceae bacterium
CATATTCAGAAAGCCGATATCGAACGAGGCATTGTGAATGATGAGTTCGGCACCCTTGATAAATTCGATGAATCGCGGCGCAATATCGGCAAAAACAGGTTTGTCGGCCAAAAATTCGTTTGTCAATCCGTGCACTTTGACGACTTCTGCAGGTACGTCGCGCTCGGGATTGACGTAGACGTGAAAATACGCATCGTCCTTGTCCGACAAGGTTCTGCCGATAATTTCCACCGCACCCACTTCGACGATTCTATCGCCTGTTTTGGGATCCAAACCCGTAGTTTCCGTATCCAAACAAATTTGACGCATGTCGATTAGTTTCCTTTGCTGCCGCGAGATTCTTTCAAGACCTTGTCTACGCCCATATTGGCAAGTTCGTCGGCGCGTTCGTTGCCCGGATTGCCGGCGTGGCCCTTGACCCATTGCCAATCGATTTCTTCCGGGTAGCTTGAAACCAAACGATCGAGTTCCTGCCAAAGCTCGACGTTTTTAACCGGACCCGATTGGGTGCGCCAGCCTTTTTTCTTCCAGCCGTGAATCCACTTGGTGATGCCGTCTTTGACGTAGCTGCTGTCCAAATGCAAACGCAATTTGCACGGGCGTTTGACGGCACGAAACGCTTCGATCACGGCTGTCAATTCCATGCGATTGTTGGTCGTTTCGATATCGCCGCCGAAAAGCTCCTTTTTGTGTTGACCGAATTGCATCAACACGCCCCAACCGCCGGGGCCGGGGTTGAATTTGCAGGCGCCGTCGGTCCAAATTTCTAAAACAGTTTCACTCATCAGTTGTCAGCAGAAAAGTTTGAGTTGGCGTCGGCATGCATTTGTTTGCTTGCAATGGCGCCGACAGTTTTTGTTGCTTTGGCAGGGGCAAAGTTGACTTTCCCCACGAGTTTGAGCCCCGCATCGGTTTTGCGTGCACTCAAAACAATGACGTTGCTTAACGTCGGCCACCAGCGATCGCCAGCTTTGTCAATCCAAGACGGCAGTCTGACGTTTGTTTGTCCGGCGTTCGGATTGACGGCGTAAACCCCAAAATTGCCGCCTTCGAGCGTCAGACCGCTTTGGGCAATCAAAGCTTTGGCTTGCATCATGGAAAAGCCGGCAGCACGGTCGGGCAGGATTTTGGAAGCGCAAAAAATGTTTTGGCGCAAATGCCAAGCCCCCATAGGGTTGAAAAAGGATAAAACCAATAGGCCGTTGGGCGCCAGAACCCGCGTGATTTCGGCAAGCGTCGCTTGGGCTTTGTCCGGACACATATCCAATCCGTGGGGCCACACAACCAAGTCGCAAGACTCGTCCTTCAGAGGCAACGCCCAGCTTTGCGCAATCAGGCGTACGCGCAAATCGTCGGCGTCCAGAGCTTGAACGACGTCGGCCGCGGCAATGCGATGACCGATCGGACTTTTGTCCAAGGCGTTGAGTTTCCAAAGACCGATTTGCAATGCTCTGTCGCCGGTTTTGTTGGCGACAAATCGCGCGAACGCACCTTCTTCCCACGCCAGGGTCGTGCGACCTGCCGCGGTGACCAGAAACGTTTCCCAATCCAAAGTGCGTGCCATTGTCGTGCGTCGTTTGACAATTAACGGCCGAAACCGCCGAATCCGCCCATGCCGCCCATGCGACCCAAGCCACCTAAGGCGCGCATCATCTTGCCCAAGCCGCCTTTTTTCATCTTTTTCATCATATCGCGCGTTTGCTCGAATTGCTTCAAAAGACGATTGACTTCTTGGACGGACACACCGGCACCGGCGGCGATGCGACGTTTGCGGCTGGCTTTGATCAAATCGGGATTACGGCGTTCGCGCGGCGTCATCGAATTGATGATGCCTTCGGTGCGACGGATGGCACGATTGGCATCTTCGTCACGCACTTTGCCGGCAGCTTCCTGAAACTGTGCGGGCAACTTGTCGATCAAGCCTGAAATGCCGCCCATGTTTTTCATTTGCGAAATCTGCGCCTTGAAGTCTTCCAAGTCGAACTTGTCGCCCGAGCGGATCTTTTCGGCAAGCTTTTGCGCTTCTTTGATATCGACGGCCTTTTGCACGTCTTTGACCAAAGAGACGATGTCGCCCATGCCGAGGATGCGGCCCGCCATCTGATTAGGATTGAAGTCTTCGAAGCCGTCGAGTTTTTCGCCCACACCGACAAACTTGATCGGTTTGCCCGTGACCATACGCACAGAGAGGGCGGCACCGCCTCGGCTGTCGCCATCGAGTTTGGTGAGGATCACACCCGTGAGATCCAAGCGTTCGTTAAAGGCTTTGGCCGTATTGACCGCATCCTGACCGAGCATGGCGTCGATCACAAAAAGGGTTTCTGCCGGGTGCAGAAAGTCGGACAAGTCGCTTACTTCCTGCATCATGGCTTCGTCAATGGCCAGACGGCCCGCCGTATCGACGATCAAAACGTCGTAGAAATGGCGCTTGGCGTAATCCAAGGCACGCTCGGCAATGTCCAAAGGCTTTTGGCCGACACTACTTTCGAAGAAGTCGGCTCCGGCCTGCGCCGAAACCGTCTTCAACTGTTCGATAGCGGCCGGTCGATACACGTCGGCCGAGACCGTCAAAACCTTTTTCTTGGTGTTTTCGATGAGCCACTTGGAAAGCTTGCCGGCCGTGGTCGTTTTACCGGCACCTTGCAGACCGGCCAAAAGAATGACGGCAGGCGGCTGCACCGATAAATTGATGCGACGCTCTTCTTCGGAAAGATCGCCCCCGATAATGGCCGTGAGTTCGCGCTCGACAACGCCCACCAATGCTTGGCCGGGGTTCAAATTGGCGATGACTTCTTCGCCCAAGGCTTTGGCCTTGATGCGGGCAACAAGTTCGCGTACCACGGGCAAGGCTACGTCGGCATCCAAAAGTGCCAAGCGCACTTCGCGCAGCATGTCACGCGTATTTTCCTCGGTCAATCGAGCTTGGCCGCGCATGGTCTTGATGACGCGCGACAAACGGGAACTTAAATTATCAAGCATAGTTATGTAGGTCTTTCCACGAAATAAAGGCTATCGATGCGCAGAAATCTTTTTGCGGTTAAGCAATTTCGTAAGTTTGCGAATTACAATCCTCAGATAAGCCCGGTGAACGCATGGAGAAACATTCGTTTCTCAGCGTCAAACTGATGAAGGCATTTTGCTGAAGGGGTGCAATATTGTAAAGCATCCCTCGGTGTTTTAAGCCTTGAAAATCAAGACAAGGGACATTCCGTAAAGAATGTGCGACGGGTAGAAGTTTTTTAGAAATTTGAAGGATTCGTATCATGGATCAGATGGCTTTGAGCTATCTCTTATTGGTAGTGGCGGCAATTGCTTATTTGACGGCCGGTATCGGCGTCGTTCGTATTTTGCAAGTCAAGGGTGCCGTGGCGCCCGATTGGATGCGAAACGTGGCCTTTGCCGGTTTTGCCGTGCATGTGGCGGGTGTTTTTGTCGAGATGTTTGCCAGCGACGTCATTCATTTCGGTTTCGGTATGGCGGTCTCTGCCATGCTGTTGATCGCCGTTTTGATTACGCTGATTGAAAGTTGCGTGCATCGTGTGACGGTATTGACCGGTTTGGTGTTGATTATGGCAGCGGCCGGAAGCGTCCTTCCGGTGATTTTCCCGGGTGAAATATATCGTTCCGAAACCTGGTCGATGCTCTTTAGAGTGCATCTGCTGGTAGCGTTGTCTGCCTACAGCTTCATGTCCATTGCCGTGATTCAAGCGGTGCTTTTGATGCGTATGGACAAGCAACTGAAGTCGCCCATGGCCGATACCGACAAAGGCATTTTGGCCAATATGCCCAATCTTCTCGCGATGGAGCGCATTCTTTTCAGAATCGTGGCTTGCGGTTTTGTGTGTTTGACGCTCGTTTTGGTGTTGGGCGGCTTTGCCACGATGCAAGCGCACGGCGTTCCTTATGTGTTGGATCACAAAACGGTGATGACGTGGTTGGCTTGGGTCGTTTTTGCCATTTTGCTCGTGGGCCGTTACGGCTTCGGTTGGCGCAAGAAAAAGGCGCTCACGTGGTTCTGGGCCGGTATTGTCGTTTTGGCCGTGGCCTATCTCGTGTACCGCTTCCTGATTGAAACCTTTTTGATGTAACAAAGAGTCCGACATGTCGAAGATTCTCTTTTTTGTCGGTTTGATCGCCGCGATGTATATCGCCTGGACGATTTCGCGCCGCTCTCAGCGCGTCGAGCGCCAAGAGGGCGGACGCAAGAAAAAGTC
>JAUNOJ010000180.1 GCA_030531135.1 Sutterellaceae bacterium
TTTTAATCAGTTCAAATTTCAAAGACACTTTGTGTTTTTCCTGTCGTGTATTTTTTGTTATCGCGCCTTGGCCCAATCGGGCAACTCAAACATGCACGCATCCCCATAACTGAAGAAGCGATACTTCTCGTCAATGGCATGGCGATATGCTTCCAAGATTCTATCGCGACCGAGGATGGCAGAAATTAACATCACCAACGTGGACTTGGGCAGATGGAAATTCGTGATCATCACGTCGATAATGTTAAAGCGATAGCCCGGTGCAATAAATAACTGCGTATCCATCGGCCCCGCCTTCACAATGCCGGGCGCAATGCTCGCGCTTTCAAGTGCGCGCAAAGAGGTGGAGCCGACGCTCACCACGCGGCGACCTTCGGCCTTGGCGCGATTGACCTTTTGAGCGGTCTCCTCGTCGATTTCAAACCATTCCGAATGCATGACATGCGCTTCGAGGTTTTCTTCACGCACCGGCTGAAAGGTGCCCGCGCCCACATGCAACGTCACGAAAGCTTCGTCAATGCCGTCTTTGCGAAGCTCATCCAACAACTCTTCGGTAAAGTGAAGTCCTGCCGTGGGAGCAGCCACCGCACCGGGATGTTCGGCATAAACCGTCTGGTAGCGATTCACATCGCCTTCGGAAGCTTCGCGCTCAATATAAGGCGGCAACGGAATCTTGCCTACGCGATCCAAGACTGTCAGCACGGGTTCTTCAAAGGCCAATTCAAAGAATTCGCCTTGACGACCCGTGACGGTCGCAGCGCAAGTTGTACCATCGGCACCGTTAAAGAAAAGCTTGGTGCCGGGCTTGGGGCTTTTGCTCGCGCGACACATACTGATAGCGGTAAATTCGCCCGTGACGCGCTCAATCATGGCTTCCACGGCCCCGCCCGTTTCCTTGTTGCCGCGCAAACGTGCCTTGATCACCTTGGTGTTATTCATCACCAAAAGGTCGCCCGGACGCAACAAGCGTTTCACGTCGGTAAAGACCAAGTCTTCGATGACGCTGTCGGTCACGTGCAACAAGCGCGATGCCGTTCTGTCTGCTAAGGGAAACTGAGCGATGAGCTCGCCCGGAAGATCAAAGTCGTAGTCGGACAAATGTTGCCCGACCAAATAAGAGGGGTGTAATTCAACTGTCATTTTGGCTGTACCGGCCAGAATCAAAAGAAGCGCATTGTACCTTTCCGGCGGCGCTTTTGCCATTTTCGAGGCTATTTTCTGCTTTGGTGCCGCACTCCGGGCAGATACATAAGACCGTTGCAAGTGTGCAGTCAGTGTGCAATTTTCCAACACTCTTACAAAATTTGCGAAATCACTAGCGATGATGACACCGACCGAATTTTTCCAGTCCGCCTACGACTGCGAGCCCGTCCTTGAGGCAAGCATCGACGACCTGAATGCGCAAACGCTACAGAAGGTTCTTTGCCGTCAAAGACAAGCGCATCCGCGCATTTTCGGCCAAATGACCGATAGCGAAATGTTGTCAAAGCTCGGCATTCTCAAAGAAGTCGAGGGCAAACGCCACCCGACGCTCGCGGCACTCTTGGCCTTTGGCACCTATCCGCAACAATTCTTTCCCAAGCTTTGTGTGACGATCACGCAATACGCCGGTATTGACAAAAGCACGACGACCGAGGACAAGCCAAATGTCTTTTCCCAAACGCTTTGCGGTCCGATTTCGGACTTGCTCTACAACTCTGTCAAACTTCTTGTCGAGCTCACGAAAATCGGCGATCGGCAAGCAAGTTTTTTTCCGGTGATCGTGCTTGTTGAAGCCATGTCAAACGCTTTGCAGCACCGCGATTATTCTCCGTTGGCACGCCACGCTTCGATAGAAGTCAACCTCTTTGCCGATCGTCTGGAAATGACAAATCCCGGCGGCCTCTACGGCCCCCAATCCGTGGAATTGTTATTGAGCGACGAAGCAAGGCTGAGCATTGCGCGCAACCAACGTCTTTCGATGTTGCTTGAAACCACCCCCTTCGGCGACGGTTCTGTTGTCGAAAACAGAGGCGCGGGGCTCTTGACGATCCGAGAAACCTTACGCTATTACGGATTACCCGCTCCCAAAATCGAATCGAGCTTAACCCGCTTTCGCCTCACGTTACCCATGCACCGACCTCTGACGTCCGAGGCACCCTTGGCAAACGATCCGACGGCAAAGCTTTTCCGAACACCCAAAACCGCCAAGATCGCCCGTGAACTTTTAGCTCGACTGGCGCACCGGGAGTCAATGTCGGCACCCGAATTGGCGCAAGCGCTGGAATTGTCTCGCAACAGCATCTTTGGTTATCTCAAAACGCTTGTCGCATCCAATCTGATCGAACCGACAAAGCCGGCTCGCTCGCCCGATCAGCGTTACCGACTCAAAAAGAGCCTGTAAATTCGGACCTCGCGGCCAACTTGTAACATTCAGATACATTTTAGGGTATCTTACTTATTGAGAATGATTCTCATTTACGTTAATATTCCACCAACTGAAGAACGCAATGGCTGACAACCTTCCTTCCTAGTCAGGCATCGTTGGGGTCGATGCTCGGTTGTCCTTCTAACCTAACAAACTGTTTCTCCTGCGGTTTGGGGTCGTTCTCGGGGTTTACTTTAAGGCGACGGTACAGCACGTACTCGTCGCCCTTTTTTTGTATTATTGCAACCGGCTCACTGCTCAATCTTTCACCTGAATGAGGAAGAACATCCTATGAATGCGACCAAGACTTGGCGAGACATGTTGAGCAACTCGCTTGCGGATCCGAACTTCCGAAAAGAATGTGAGGCTGCCAATGCGGAACTTGCCGAGCTCGACAAGTTCATTGCCGAGCACTCCGAAGCCGGGCTCACAGAAGCCGACGTTGCCATTCGAGCGCACACTGACACGACATCCCGGCCATCAGGCAAGTCCCCAAAAAAGACTAACTAAAAATTTTTCTCTTTAAAATCAATCCATTCACAAGGTCCTGCAAATTTTTTTACCCTTTCTAGTTGCAAATGATTCTCATTTGAGTTAATATTTCACCAACTGAGAAACGCATGGATTGACAGCCATTCTCAAGACATCATCGGGGTCGATGTCGGCAGTCACAATATCCAACAACCGGTTCTCCTGCGGTTTGTTTATCGCTTCTCGGGGTTCGTCTTAACGGCGGTGGAGTTTTCAGGCCTCCACCGCCGTTTTTCTCTTCTGCCCCTGTCAAGTTTTCTCACATTTCGGGTCGCACCGCATTTCGCATCCACTGCTAGACTTATTCCCGTCACCAATTCTGTCTTTTGCATCAAGCCCGATCGTGCGCTTGTCGTTTTGTCGCTTCAGAGGTTTTCGTGTGAAAAAGTCTGCTCTTGATTTTGCCGTCGTTTCCACCCTTTCGGCCTTGGCCGTTGCAAACGCGTGCGCAGCCGCAGACTATCGCGTCGAAATCAACGGCATCTCAGGCGAACTCAAAGACAATGTTGAAGCCCACATCGGCGAATTGGACGACCAAAACCCGGCAGCGGCTGCCAGAAGCCTGCGTCGCGCCGTTGTCGAGGGGCTCAAAGCCTTGGGCTACTACACGCCCGATATTGACGTGAAATTCAGACGCACCGAAAACGGTTCTCGAGAATTGATTGCCGACGTTCAGGCAGGAGACCAAGTCAAACTACTTGCCCCCGATTTGGACATTACGGGTGAGGCGCGCCAAGACCCAGACTTTGCCCTTTTGATCGGCAACGTTCCTCAAGCCGGAACGCCATTGAATCACGGCACCTACACCGCTTTTAAGGACGAAATTTTGTCGTTGTCTCTGGCCAAAGGCTATTTCGAGGGACGCTTCACCGACAAGCGCTTGGCGGTGTCGCCCGAAGCTAAAGCCGCCGTTTGGCACCTGCACTACGACAGCGGAGCGCGCTATCGCTGGGGCAAGATCACTTACAAGGGCTCTCAAATTGACGAAGCCTATCTCAAGGGATTGGAGAAAATCACCGAGGGCGACTTTTACGACTCTGCCCAATACGCCAATTTAAGCAAACGCTTGGGCGATACCGGTTGGTTTGCTTCCATTGCCGCAGAACCGGATTTTGAGGCCGGAAGGCTCGATCCCGATAAACACTTGCCGGTCGAAGTCACTGTGTCGCCACGCAAACGCAATTTGGTGGAAACGGGCTTGGGCTATTCGTCCGATATCGGCCCCA
>JAUNOJ010000005.1 GCA_030531135.1 Sutterellaceae bacterium
GTTAAGACTCCATGCAGCGACGCTTCCTGCCAATGAAGCGCAGCGTAAGACGGCAGCTACGGCGAACTATTCCGTCGGTGAAGAAATCGCCAATGCCGTCACGCACGGCGTTGCGGCACTTTTGTCTGTTGCAGGGCTTGCCGTTTTAGTGGCTTTTGCGGTGGTGTATTCCGGTTCGGCCAAGGTCGTGACGGCCGTGAGCGTTTTCGGCGCGAGCATGATTTTCCTTTATACCGCCTCGACGCTATATCATGCCATTCCCAACCCCAGAGCCAAAAAGGTGCTGCAGGTGTTGGATCACAGCATGATTTATGTGCTCATTGCCGGGTCTTACACACCGTTTTGCTTGATTACATTGAGCGGGGCCACCGGCATTGCACTTTGCGTGGTCGTGTGGCTTTTGGCAACGATCGGCATTTCGCTTCAAGGCGTGCTTCTAAAAAAGAGCGATTGGATCAACTGCCTTTTGTATTTGACCATGGGCTGGCTCGAGGTGTTTGTGATCGAGCCCGTGACCGAAAATCTGCAAACGGCAGGGCTCTGGTTATTGGTGGGAGGCGGCCTTGCCTACAGCTTGGGCGTGATTTTCTATATTTGGGAAAAGCTGCCCTATAGCCACGCCATTTGGCACGCCTTTGTTTTTGCAGGCACGGCCTTACAGTTCTTTTCCATCCTTTTGTATGTGATTCCCGGAGTGGTGTAGTGGTAATCGTTCGAAGCTATCGAGACGAAGATTTCGGCGACTTGGTGCGCATGTTTGATGAAACTTGGGGGTGGGAACTCAAAGGTTCTCCCGAAGAAAATCTCGACTTGGCCAGCATGTACATTGCCTTGGCGTTAGTGGCTGCCGACACTGTTTACGTTTGCGAAGTCGACGGTTCTGTTCAGGGCGTGACGTGTCTGCAAACGTCCTTGAAACCAGCCTTGGAGCGTTTGGACAGCAAAGACTATGACGCCAAGACTTATTTCTTCATGGCGCAGACCTTGGAGGCCAAACTGCAGCAAACGGAGAGCGGGCGCTTTGCGTTGGACTTTTACGAGCGACTCGATGCCGTCAACGAAATTCTGATTGAAAGGCTTTCTGAAAACGGCGTGGCTTGGGACGTTGAACTCAAACTGCTTTTAACGTCTCCGTCTTGTCGCGGCAAGGGTGTGGGTAAGGCGCTTGTGGCCAAAGTCTTTGATGAATTGCGTCGCAAAGCCGTCAAGACCTGTATGCTTCGTACCGATACGCACTGTGCGTGGGAGTATTACGAAAAGACCGGTTGGACGCGCGGCGCCGAGTATGTTTGGCCCGATGAAGACGATTTGACGGCGCTGGCTTACGTCAAGGCAGTGGCTTAAGTCTTACAGAGCATCGGAGCCCAAGATCGATCTCAGCGTATCTGCATCGGTCAATGTAGGCAGCTTTCCGATCTCGAAGACGGCGGCCACTTTTTGAAATGTATCTTCGGTGCCTGTTTTGCAGTATAGGGACGTGCCGTTCGGATTTGCGATTTCTATCAAAACGGCTGAGCTTAGGGCCTCGACAACATCGCTTAGCGGCAGACGGATTCCTTTTTTCGTGAGTGTCCGCGAGAGCTCAATCAATAAGACAAACGCCAGACAGCCCACAGCATCTTCGTTTTCGCAAGCATCCTGCAAACGAGAAACGTCGGCATCGAGTACCGTTGCCAGATGAGGGATCATTGCGGCCTTTTGTTTGCCGATGATTCCGGTCGCAACTGTCAGATCCTGCTCGGTCAAGTCGCAGGCGCCATAAAGAAATGAACTCTGCTTAAGCCATCGGGCTGCTGAAGCTTTGTGCATGAGAATGCGCATCGCCACAGCGTGGAAAACAGCGGCTTTAAAGTCAAAGGCGGTGTTCTCAGAGCTATCTTGGATGATCTTTTGTCGGTCTAAACCGAATTTTTCCCAGATTTTGCGCAATACGCATACGCCCAAACAGGCGCAGCGACTGTCGTCGTACTTCGAGGTTTCCGAAAGAATGGTTGTCGGTAAGGGCCTGTCAAGATTGGCTTTGAGAGCGTTTTCCTTGCTTTTTCTTTTCGACGCTTCGTAAGCTTTGGCCTCAGCTTGCATTTTTTCTCGCGCGTGGGGATCGGCCTTCAATAACAAATCCAGTCGACCGTAATTTTTGATTGTGCGGCTTGAATACTTTTTGCGCACAGGATCCCAGTAAGACTCGCGAAGCGATGCGTACTCATAGCCGTTGGCGTTTTTCTGTATGACAAGTCCCATAAGGAAAGCTCAAAGTAGAAGTCAAAAAAGAGCTAATCGTCAAACTGCAAGCCCTGAGACATAGAGACAAGGTTATTCTTCGCCTTCTGAGCCTTCGTCGATTTCTTCTTCCTCAGTGGCGTCACCGGGCCAAAAAGGCATCGATTCCGGCCAGGCGATCAGGGCATCGTGATCGGCCGTATCCAAGTCGGCGGGACCCGATTCGGCGGTGTTGACCGCATAGTTTAACTTGGCGTAGAGCTCGGGGATTTCATGCTCCATCACGCCCAAGGCGCTTCTGGGGTTGTTCGAGAGGCGCTCGATAGCGGCGTTTAAGCTCTCTGCAGCATCTTCCAAAGTCATCAAAAGCCATTGCGCGTCGATTTGTTGGGACATGAGTCCGACTCCTTGTTTGCGGTTAATTTCCGAGATTGTAAGGGTATTGGCGCCTTCGGACAACTCGTTACTTGGCAAAGTAGCGCGTACTGCGTGCGTTGCCTTGACGAACGATACGACCGGCGTCTTCAAGTTCCTGCAAAACCTTGGTGATCGTCGGGCGACTCACACCCAAATGTGCTTCAAGTTCGATGTGCGTGCGTCCTTCGATCGAGTCGCGCAAATACGCCATCACCGTTTCCGTGCGCGTTATTTGCGGTGCGTAGACGCGCGGCAAATCGATCAAAAAGAACCGCGTCTGCGCCTCGAGCGTGGGCGATATGTGACAGCCTGCATAAGCTCGGGCAATCGCCGGCATGCCGTTTCCTGCAATCTCCATCCAACCGAGCTTCTGAAAGAGTTGTGCCAGACGTTGATTCCTGCAGAAGGTTGTACCGATTTTGAGAAGCTGTTTCGCAGGCAGTTCCGGCGGTAGGCCGCCTAAGGTGGAAAAGCGGATGTTGCGCGGAGAAACGGTGATGCAAGCGTCTAGCGCAGAGCTGTAATCGCGGTGCGCGAGCGTGTTGGCAAGTGCTTCGCGCACGGCAATCGCCGGCCACGGATAAATGGCTTCGCGTTCTTGTTTGCCGGTATCTTTATTGATATAGGGGCTGTTGATGTCGGAAAACTCTTGCATCAAACGTTGCATTTGAGACAAAAGAGACTTTTCGAGTCGACGGCTATCCTTGAACTTGCCTTGTGCGTCAACTCGAGTCAAGACTGTGGCATGCGAGTTTTGGTCGGATAGCAAATACCCGAGACGGGTGTATTGGCCTTGGGCATTGACGATGCCAAACGCTTCGGGGGCGAAAGGAACACCATGGGTTTCGCAAACCCACTGAGCAGCAACAAACGTGAGTTCTTGCGTGGGGCTCACAGCACTTTCCCACTGACGCGGATCACCACGGCGAATCAACGCAAAGACTTCGTCCAAGTCAGCGGCGACGGTTTGATTCCCTGCGCGGATAAAAACACCGCCTTCGTGAAAGACTTTACCTTTGAAGCGATAGGGAAGTTCCGTGCCCGGCGCCACGTAGATTCTTGACAAGGTGCGATTGTCCTGCACGTCCTTTTCGATACGAACAAGGCCGGCCATAGAAGGAGAGACATTGTCGTTGGCAAACGCATTGACGACGGCTACGACCTCGTCGAACACGCAACCGAGTGTTTCTCCCGAGTCCGATGCACCGATCACAAGTACGCCGCCCATGTCGTTGGCAAAGGCGATCATGGTTTGCTGTGCGGCTTCGTGCCAGATGGGGTGATATTCGGTGCGATCAGTCAAAAGAGGAGTAGCCATTGTGGTTGTCGAAGTTAAATCTGTCAAATCAACGTTGGCAAATTTAACATAAATAGAAAAAATTATTACAGATTATCGCGAATTCGTTCGGGAATGTGTTTCAGAGTTCAGGGTTGTATGGCTTGACAATATCTTGTTGGGGGGGGGTAGGATAGCGCAAGATATTGTATCTACGTAGAAATTCTGAGTAATTCCTTCTGCGGAATTTTGATGTAAGAGACATAAAAACAAAAAGACCTTCCAATGGAGAACGAATTATGCAATTGAGTAAATCGCATACAAAGACATTGCTGGCATTGGCTGTTTTTGCGACATTCGCCACGAGTTCCGAATACGTACAGGCAGTTGAACCTGACCCGGTCTACGAGTTAGAAAGTGCAGGTAGTTATGACAAAGAATTTAACTACACAGTGACGGCAGGGAAGACGGTCGATGGGAATAATGAATCCCTGATTATCACTGGAGGTATTGCTCAGAGAGATCGTTTAACTGTTAATGGTACTTTAAAAAATGTCAATGATATTTCATTGTCCAAGGGGGCTTTGAAAGTTGGTTTGAACGGGGTAATCAATAGCACTGGTAAGCTGAGTTTAGGTACTGTTGTTTGGAACGGCGCATCTAATCCGATACATGTGAATTCGGGAACAATCATTGCCGAAAGTATGGAGTTTACTGATTCAACCTTTTCATCATTCAAGAACGACGATAACGCTACTTTGCAACTGAAGGACGCAAATTTCGGTAGTTGTGGCGGACCGTTTATCAATAACGGTGCAATTCTTTCCGAGGGTGAAACAGTTATTTTTGGCAAGAATACGACTTTTGGCGCGAATGCGTCAATCGGAAAGGTAAACGGCGAGGCTGTTTCTGTTAGTCTCAACGCGAATCAGGGGAAATTTTTCAATAATGCAAACTTAACGGTACAGAATTTTCAAGTTACGAGCGGTGAACACGCTCAGGACGGCGGAACGGCAACTTTCCATAATCTCAATGCACTTCACGTCAAAGGGGATTTTGAAGTAGATCATTACGCCACAGATAATACGGTAGCTACACTCAAAGTTGATGGCACTGCGACCATAGCAGACATTGATGCAAATGTATATGGCTCGTTGGAGGCCGACAAGTTGGTTGTTTTGAAATCGGCCGACTCTCACATGAGCTCTATCATTGCCGGTACGTTGGAAGTTCAAAGCTCGGCTAATTTTTTGGATTTGGAAAATCTCAAGGTTGACCATCTTAAAGTGAATGGAGGCGACAAACCCAGTGCGTATGTGAAGTTTGACTTTAAAGATGGCGCTGGAAATACAGTCGACTTGGAGAGTGCCGAATTTAATGGAAAGAAAACAACTCTCCAGCTTTTTAATGCGAATTTAGACTTGGATCAAGTCACAGTCACGGAAGGTTCCAAAGGGTATATCAACTTTAAGGAAGGGACCGATCAAACTGGTACAGTGGGTGTTGTCAAAGTCAACCAAAATGCAAAATTTGATGTTATAACGGAAAAAGCAAATAGTAAAACGACAATAGATAGCATTACTTTGGAAGAGAACAGTACTTTTGGCGGTGGTGGCGACAAATTACTGACTAATAATGCGACGATTAACGTCACTGATATTACAGTCAACGGTGATGCCCAAATTAGTAAAGTTGGGGGATTACTGACGAATACGACTCTTTCTATCGATAAAATGGAGGTTAATAAGGGCACGCTTACTGTTGCATCCACTCAAAAGATTGCCGGCAAAGAGTTTGATTTGACTGTCAATGAAGGTGCTAAAGTCGATATCCAATTTTCCGTCGATGCCCAAGCGTTTAACGTCTACGCCAATACGCTCGTAGCCGACTCTGTCAAAGTTGCTCAGACAGGCGAAAATACGAATGCGACCGTGTACGTCGGTTCTGACCTCAACACCAAGGTTGCACGCGAAATCGTGAACGACATCCATGCTGCTGTTTCCATGGATAAGGATTATGCATACGAGGTTGCCGACGGTGACATCTATGGTGCTATCAGAGGTAAGGGCGACACCTATACCCAAGCCAAGAACGCCAATTTGACCGGCTTGGGTTCCGTGACGGCGCTTTCAACCATGACGTGGCTCCACGAGATGAATAGCCTCAACAAACGCATGGGCGAACTCAGAGACGCTCCGCAAGGTGTCGGCAGCTGGGTGCGTCTCTACGGTTCCGAGATGGAATACGGCGTACAAAATGTTCAGAGCAAGAATACGACCATTCAGGTCGGGTCCGACATCTCCGTGGGTGATTGGAAGGTCGGTTTGGCCGCCAACTACACCGACGGCGAAAGCTCTTACGACAACGGTTCGGCAGATTCCAAGAACTACGGTATCGCGATCTACGGTTCGTGGTTGGCGCCTTGCGGCGGTTATTTGGATTTGATCGCAAAATATTCGCGCTTGGATCACGACTACGCCATGGGTAACATGAAGGGCAATTACGATAACAACGCCTTGAACTTAAGCGTTGAGACGGGGTATCGCTTCGAATTCATGGAAGATCGTGTCTTTGTCGAACCGCAGCTGGAATTGGCCTACGGTCATATTTCGGGTGCCGATTACATGGCCAGCAACGACGTACGCGTCGATTTGGATAGCTACACGAGCTTCACCGGTCGCTTAGGGGTTCGTACGGGCTTTAAGTTCCCGGACAACAAGGGCTCGGTCTATGCGCGCGTTTCCGGCGTCTACGACTTTGACGGCGAAATCGACTACAAAGCCAGCAAGGGCGATATGTACGACAACTTCCACGAAGACTTGGGCGGTGCTTGGGTCGAATACGGTATCGGTGCCAATTTCAATTGGACGGAAAACACCTACACGTATGTGGACTTGGAGCGCACCTCGGGCGGCGAAGTCCGTGAAAACTACCGTTGGAACATCGGTTTACGCCACGTTTTCTAAACCTCTGAGATCATAAACATCTATCATCAAACGCCGCAGGCCGCAAAGTCTCGCGGCGTTTGTTTGCCTATCTCACGCATACCCAAATCGACAAAAAAATCCTTAATACTATCTTTTTAGATACTACCTTCCCAAACAGTGCATTCTTGTCAAAATCATAGCGATTGGTAGAATCAATGCAACAAAATCCGTTGAGAGTCGTTCTCAACAAAGACGAATGCACAAGAAATGAGTAAAACCAAATTTGCCGTTACCGGCATGAGCTGCGCCGCATGTTCCGCGCGTGTGGACAAAGCGGTGAGAAACTTGGAATGCGTCAAAGACGTCAACGTCAACCTTTTAAAGAACGAAATGACGGTCGAGTGGCGCGAGGGCGAAGACGATGCCACTGTCACCGAAGCTGTCCAAAAGGCGGGTTACGGCGCAACCGTCGCCAACGCCGGCGCAGGCTCCTCTCAGACAACCAATGCAAACCAAACCAACGCCGCCCAGAAAGCGCAAGAAGCAGAAGCCCAAACGATGTTCGAGCGCTTGACCGTGAGTATCGTCATCTGCATCCCCTTGATGTACTTGGCCATGGCTCCAATGATGGGCATGCCTTTGCCGAGTTTCTTAACGGGTGCAAGCAACGTCCCGGCTTTGGTTCTGACGCAGTTTTTGATGACGATCGTTGTCGTAGCGATCAACTTCAAGTTCTTCCGCGTGGGCTTTAAGGCGCTTTTTAACGCTGCTCCCAATATGGATACCTTGGTGGCGATCGGCTCGTCAGCTTCGGTCGTTTTCGGTATCTGGGCTTTGTACCAAAGTTTTCCTGCCCTGGCGACCGGAAACGAGGCGGCATTGCACCATATTGCGCACAACCTGTATTTTGACGGCGCCGCAATGATTTTGACCCTCATTACCTTGGGCAAATACTTTGAGGCCAGAGCCAAGAAAAAGACCACGGAAGCCATCGGTCGTCTGATCTCTTTGGTGCCTGAAACCGCAACGGTCTTACGCGACGGTGTGGAAGTAACGATGCCGGTCAAAGACATCGTCGTGGGCGACAAGGTCGTGGTCCGCACGGGCGAGCGTATCGCCGTCGACGGCCTGGTCGTGGAAGGTAACGGCGAAGTTGACGAATCCTCTTTAACCGGTGAAAGCTTGGCCGTTGAAAAGAGTATCGACAACACGGTCTCGGCGTCCACACTGCTTGTGAGCGGCCACTTTGTGGTCGAGGCGCGCCGCGTCGGTCAAGATACGACGCTAGCTAAAATCATTGCCTTGGTTGACGATGCTTCTTCTTCCAAAGCGCCGGTGGCGCGTCTGGCAGACAAAATCAGTGCGGTCTTTGTACCGGTTGTCATCACGATTGCCGTTGTCGCGGCCGTCATTTGGCTGGTGTTGGGTTACCCGTGGGAATTTGCCGCCACCATTGCCGTCAGCGTCTTGGTGATTTCTTGTCCCTGTGCTTTGGGCTTGGCAACGCCTACAGCCATTATGGTGGGTACCGGCAAGGGTGCCGAAAACGGTATTTTGATTAAGAGTGCCGAGAGCTTGGAAACCTGCGGCGGCGTGACCGCAGTCATTTTGGATAAGACCGGAACCATCACCGAAGGCAAGCCCGTTGTGACCGATATCGTCGCATTGGGCGACATGAACGAAGCCGAAATTTTGCGTCTGGCCGCTTCGGTCGAAGCCAAGAGCGAACACGCTCTGGCCAAAGCCGTGGTGACGGCTGCCGAAACCAACGGCGTGCGCTTGACGGAGGCCGAAAACTTCAGCCAAATCCCCGGTGCCGTGAGCGGTACGGTGGCGGATCTTGCGATTCAAATCGGCAATCGCAAACTATTGAAAGACACCGATACCGAAGCCCTTCAAAAACTCGAAGCATTGTCTATAGAAGGCAAGACCGCTTTGGTCGTTCGCGTCGACGACAAACTCGTGGGTCTCATTGCCGCTGCCGACACGCCCAAGGCCGACAGTGCCGCTGCCGTGGCCGCATTCAAAGAAATGGGTCTCAAGGTCTATATGGTCACGGGCGACAATGCCAAAACCGCTCAGGCCGTAGCCGACGTGGTGGGTGTGGACGAAGTGGTGAGCGAAGTTCTCCCGCAAGACAAGTCTCAAATCGTCATGCGCCTGCAGGCTCAGGGGCACAAAGTGATGATGGTGGGTGACGGTATCAACGATGCGCCGGCATTGGTAACGGCCGACGTCGGTGTGGCGATCGGTGCAGGCACCGACGTGGCGTTGGATTGCGCCGACATCGTCCTCATCCAAAACCGTCTGACTGATGCGGTGGCTGCAGTGGATTTGTCTAAGGCCGTTATGCGCAACATCCGCCAAAACCTTTTCTGGGCATTTTTCTACAACGCCGTCGGTATCCCTGTTGCAGCAGGCGTCTTCTATACGATGTTGGGCTGGACTTTGAACCCCATGATTGCGGCTGCCGCCATGTCCATGAGTTCCGTTTCTGTCGTTTCCAACGCACTGCGTCTGCGCGGCTTTAAACCGAGAGTTTTAAAGAAAGATACCGGCAAAAATTTGTCTTTTGCCGCTTTAGAGTTACCTAAAAATCAACATGAACAAGAAAGGAGCATCACAATGCAAAAATTGATTCATATCACCGGCATGATGTGCAAGCACTGCACGGGTTCCGTGACCAAGAAGCTTTCCGCTTTGGCAGGCGTCACGGCCGTGGAAGTGTCCTTGGACGAGGGCGGCTACGCGCTTGTGACGGTCGACGATACCGTTACCGACGAAGTTTTGAAAGAAACCGTCGAGGCGCTTGACTTCAAAGTGACCGGCATCGAAACGAAGTAATTTCGACATCGCACCAACAAAAATGCCGTCGGCGGGAATTTCTGCCGGCGGCTTTTCTAACGGCTTAAGTGTCAAAATCAACGCGAGGCGCGCTTGGTGGGTACGCCGTTGGCTTTGAGCGTATCCGACAAAAACTGTGTCGGGAAACGACAGGCCGACTTCAAATGAATGGGGTCGCGATCCTGCAGGTGGGCGGGCTCAAACATGCCGTCCACATCTGCGGGTTCCAAGTTTTCCATGAGGCGCGCCGGAATTTCTGTGACGCACGCGCGAGCAAACGTCTCCACAAAGGAGCCCTTCTTGCGCGTCGGCCAAAAGAGCTTTTCCGGAATCTTCGTCAAGCCGCTTTCGGCAAAGAGGCGATCGAAGACGTGCGCATGCGTATTGGTGGAAAAAAGCTCTTCCGGAACCGTCGTCAAGCTCTTGCAACCCGCGAAACTTTCGGTGAAGTCTTCGGCTTGGAGATTGGCCGTGAAAAGCTGGCGGCTGACTTCCGCGATGCCGCTTAAGGCAAAAACGCCCGCAAAGCTTCTTAAGTAGATTAACGGGAAAAAGAGCGACTCCGGCACCGAAGTCAAAAGCGGCAGGCGCGAAAAGGTGCCGGGCAACGCCACCAAGTGTGCGTTGTGGGCAAAAAGGGACGAGACAACGCTCTTTAAACCCACGGGCGGATGGTCCGGGTGCCAAATGTAACCGAAGGGCGTTAAGGCGCCGGTGGCGTCGTTGACGAGTGCCGGAATGGGGCTCACGATCGAACCGGTTTGCTCGGGCAAAATCACGGTGCCCGCGGGCAGGGGGCCGCCGAAATCAATTGTCAGCTTTTGTGCTTCGGGCAAAGACGTAAATTCGATCACGGTTGCCGACTCCGGCACGCGACGGCGCGTTTGCGTGTCTTTGCCGTAGGTGACGGTGACGTTGGTGAGACTCGGTGCCAAATTTTCACCGGCGGGAATCCGTACGCGCACCATCGAGACTTTTTTCGTCGGAACGATTTCTAAAACAAGCTTGGTCATGGTACGCGTCTTACAAAAGTTGGGGATAGAAACAATCGAGCGTCTCGTCGCGACGCAAAACCGTGTAGCTGTTGGGCAATTGCTTTAAGGATTTGCAGAAAGCAAACATCCCGTCGACATTGGCGTGACGAATGTTTTCCAAAATGTCGTGGGGCACGTCTTTGAGTTTGACGCAGCCAGCAAAGGCCTGCTCCAAACTGACGATGTCGGGATTGTTGACAAAAATCGGCACGGCAATCGTTTCGAGCTCTCGCAAATCGGCCGCCCAACCGGTAAAGTCGCCGCGCGACTCAACCGTCTTGGGATGCCAAATCGGCAAAGCCGAATGAATGGCTTTGGTGTGTTTGCCCAAATAGAAGGGGCGCACGGCTTCGCGCGGCGTGTAGTGAAGCTTGACGCGATAGGTGCCGACAGTGTCATAGGCGTGATCCAACGTTTGCACGTGATTGAAGTCCACCACTTCGGTCTTGCCGTCACCCCAATCGATCAGGATGTCGCCGTTTAAAGCCAAGTCGATCGGATAGAAATAAATGACGCTGTGCACTTCGGTGTCGGGTGCTGCCCAATCGAAATCGAAACTCGGATTGGCAGCCGTCGCCTTGGGACGATCCCAGCCCATTTCTTCCCGACGATCGGGGGCACACCAACCGAATAACGTGCTCGGAGCGCCCGCTAAAAACTCTTCCATGCAAATCGGCAGAATGCCTTCGCGGAAAGGATTTTCCACCGCGCTTAAATTGGGGCAATCGGCAAAGGTGCGCGCGCAATCGGTCGATTCGCCGGCCGTTAAAAACGTTTGCGATTCGACTTTGACGATCGGCGTTTGTGCAAAGGTGCCGACAAGGCTCGTGAGCTGTCGGCAGGCGTTCATTAAGCCTACCGGGAGGCTTTTGAGTTGCGTGCTCGCAAAAGCGTCGTCAAAAAATTCCAATTGCGGATTTCTCAAAAACAGATCCGACGGAATATGCGCCAAACGGCTTTTGCCGTCAGGGCTGCCCGCAACGGCCACGGGTGAGAGCGTGTCGCTTGCGATCAAACGGAAATTTCCGTCGGTCTCGCCCACGGTCAAAACGGGCAAGGGCGAGTCGATCGAAATCGTCTGATACGGCAGGCTTTTGAGCGGCAACCACCCCATCGGTGCTTTGATTGCCAGGGTGCGTTTGCCCGCAGTGGCATAGCGGTGCGTCAACTTGGCGACCGGCACCAAATCCGGGCGCGTCACCATCTCGTTTAAGGTCTCGTCGTCAATCGTCAAGTCGGGCGACGTTTGACGACCGTCGCCCCAGTCGACGACGATTTCGCCGATCTGATAGGCGGCAAGTTTCGGGACGGCATAAAAGTCGACGCAAATTTCTTCGTCGGCTTTGTGAATGACCGTCAACTGCAGACTGATCGTTTTGGTGGTCGTATCGGTTGCCATGTGAATCGCAGAATCTTTTGCACAAAATGAGAAACATCGGCCTAGGATTGTACCCAAGCACCGATGCCAATGTTTGCCTGAGTGTCTTAATTCGGACGCGTATCGGCAAAAAGATTCAGTAGCCCGTCAAAGCCCACCGTATCCAAGGCGACCGTGCAGTGCGGACGCAAAATGGGTTTGGGTCTGAAACCCACGCCAAAGCCCGATAAATCGATCATTTTGATGTCGTTGGAGCCGTCGCCGCAGCAAATGGCGCGCTTGATGTTGCTGTTAAGCTTCGTCATCGTCTTTTGTACGAAAGCCGCTTTGCCCGAAGCGTCCAAAATGGTGTCGTCCACGGGACCGAACACGCGCCCGGTGAATTTGCCGTCCACAATTTCAATGCGGTTGGCGCAGGTAGCGGTCATGCCCAAACGCTCGCGCATGCGCTCGGTTAAGCAGGTAAAGCCGGAACTCACGATATAGGTCTTTAAACCTTTGCTTTGCGCCACGCGGATAAATTCTTCCACCCCCGGATTGGGTTGCATGCCGGCATAGACCGTGTCGATGCAATCGGCCGGCATCCCTTTTAAAAGTGCCACACGGGCTCTGAGGCTTGCCGCATAGTCGGCAATCTTGCCCGTCATGGCGTCATGCGTGATGCGCGCGCACTCTTCGCCCACACCCAAAATGGCAGCAATCTCATCCAACGTTTCCGTCGAACAAAGGGTCGAGTCCATATCGAAAAAGACGGCATCGAAGTCGCTCAACTTGATGTCTGCGTCAATACAGGCGACATCGACTTTGTGCGCCTTGGCAAGTGTTTCGAGTTCTTCACGCTCAAGGCCTTGGGTATCTTTAACGCGCAGACATGTCTGCGAGATTTCGCAAGGGGACTTGGCAAAGAAAGCCGCAAAGGCTTTGACGGCATCTTCGGTTAAAGCAGGACTCTGAACAACCCAAATTTTCTCTGACATTGACTTATTTCCTAATGACAAAAAATCGTTTCTCAAATTATTCGGCCTTCATCGGCGGCAACAAGGCATTGACGACGGTGCGCACCACGCGCAAACGGCTGTCCAAATCATGCGACTCGGCGGTGATCTTGAGTTTGTCACCGGTGAGCATGCGCATATCGCGCCTGGTTTGCAGCATCTGAATCAGCTTCATCGGCTCAAAGTGGGGCTTGGCAATAAAGGTAATGATCACCATGCTTTCGGCCGCATCGATCTTTTTAATCCCAATGGTTTTGCAATCGAGTCTTAAACGGTGCACGGCAATCAAAGCCTTGGCGGCTTCGGGCAACTTGCCGAAGCGATCGTTTAAATCGTCGACCACGTGCTCGAGCTCGGTGCGCGTTTCGCTGGCAGCCAGTCGTTTGTAAAGTCCCAAACGCGCGCTCACGTCGCCCACATAATCGTCGGGCAACAGTGCCGGCACATGCAAATTGATTTCGGTGAGCGTGGCAAAGGGTTGCTCCAATTGGGGGTCTTCGCCTTTTTTGAGAGCACGCACGGCGTTTTGCAGCATCTGGTTATAGAGATCAAAACCCACTTGGGCCATTTCGCCGCTTTGAGAGTCGCCCAACACTTCGCCCGCACCGCGGATTTCCAAGTCGTGCATGGCCAGGTAAAAGCCGCTACCCAAATCTTCCAAGTTTTGGATGGCTTCCAAACGTCGCTCGGCATTTTTGGTCATGCCACCTTCGCCGGGCGTTAACAGGTAAGCATAGGCCTGATGGTGACTGCGTCCCACGCGACCGCGCAACTGATGCAATTGCGCCAAACCGAACTTGTCGGCACGGTGCATGATGATGGTGTTGGCAATGGGCACGTCGATGCCGGTTTCGATAATGGTGGTGCACACCAGAAGGTTATAAGTCTGGCGATAAAAGTCGCGCATCACGCCCTCTAACTCGCGTTCTGCCATCTGCCCGTGCGCGACGGCTACGCGTGCTTCCGGGATGAGGTCTCGGAGCATTTCGGCGCGGTTTAGGATGGTTTCGACTTCGTTATGTAAGAAGTACACTTGTCCGCCGCGCTTGAGTTCGCGAATGACGGCCTCACGAATCAACTCTTTGGATTCGCGACGCACGAAGGTCTTGATCGCCAAGCGTTTTTGCGGGGCCGTGGCAATGACGGAAAAGTCGCGAATGCCGTCCAAACTCATGGCCAGCGTTCTCGGAATCGGGGTGGCGGTGAGCGTTAAAACGTCGACTTCGCTTCTTAAGCTCTTCAAACGTTCCTTTTGACGGACGCCGAAGCGGTGTTCTTCGTCGATCACGACAAGCCCCAAGCGCTTAAACTGAACCTTTTCGCTTAAAAGCTGATGCGTGCCGATGGCGATATCGACCGTGCCTTCGGCCAAACCTTTGATGGCTTCGGCAGTTTGTTTGCCGGAACGAAAGCGTGACAATTCGGCAATTTTCACGGGCCACGCAGCAAAGCGGTCTCTAAAGGTCTGGGCATGCTGCTCGGCCAAAAGCGTGGTGGGACAAAGGACGGCCACTTGTTTGCCGTTCATGGCCGCCACAAAGGCTGCACGAAGAGCGACTTCGGTTTTGCCAAAGCCCACGTCGCCGCACACCAGTCGATCCATGGGGCGGCCCGAGTGCATGTCGGCAATGACGGCATCAATCGCAGTGGCCTGATCGGGCGTTTCTTCAAAGGCAAAACCTTCGCAGAAGGCTTCGTAGTCGGCCATTTCGGTATTGAACACAAACCCCGGACGCGCTTCGCGCATGGCGTACAGATGCAAGAGTTCGGCAGCGGTGTCGCGTGCTTTTTGTGCGGCCTTTTTGCGTGCCTTTTCCCAGTCGCCGCGACCCAAACTGTGAAGCGGAGCATGTTCGCTGTCCATACCCGTGTAGCGGCTGATCAAATGCAGTTGCGCCACCGGCACAAAGAGCTTGGCGTCGTTGGCGTAAAGAATGCTCACGAATTCGGCAGGACCCTCTGAGGTCACAATCGTTTCCAGTCCCTGATAGCGCCCGATGCCGTGCTCGATATGCACGACCGGGTCGCCTGCGCGCAACTCGCTGATGTCGCGAATCATCGCTTCCACATTGGTGTGGCGAGACTTGATGCGCGAGCGTCGTGCCGTGGCCTTGACCGAATAAAGTTCGTTTTCGGTAATGACCGTGACGGCCGGGTTTTCGAGCCTGAAGCCGGTCAGCAGCGGAGAAATGGACGTGGTGACAAGCTCGTCGGTTGCCAAAAAGTCGGAAAAGTATTCCAAGCTCGTGAGTTCTTGTTTACCTTCTCGCAAAAGCTCGGACAAACGTGCTTCGCGTCCGCGACTGCTCGCCACAATCAAGGTTTTGGCTTTGCGTACGCGTTGGGTTTCCACAAAGGCTTTGAGTTTGGCGGCCGGATCCTTGGCCTTGCGATCGATTTCGACATCGGCACCGATCCCGGCCTCGTCCGTCGTTAAAGCAATGCGCCCGAACTTGGCAATCGTCTTATAAAACGCTTCGCTCGTTTGGAAAAGCGCTTCCGGGGGCAAAGCCGGACGCTCCTGGTCGTGAGACAAAAACTCCCAACGCGCACGCGTTTCGGTCATAAAGCCCGTTAAAGCACCTTCGACGTCGCCGATCGTGACGATGACGGCGTCTTCGGGCAAATAGTCGGCCAAGGTTGCCGTTTCTTCAAAAAAGAGCGGCAGATAGTATTCGATGCCGGCAGAGGGCACGCCGTTGCCGATATCCTTATAAACCGGGCAACGATTGGGGTCGACCGAAAAGGCTTCGCGCCAGCGTTGACGGAAAGATTGGCACGACAGATCGTCGATCGGGAATTCGTGCCCCGGCAAAATGCGCACGTTGTCGGTCGTTTCCGTACTTCGTTGGCTGTCCGGATCAAAATATTTGATGGATTCGATTTCGTCGTCAAACAAATCCAGACGCAAAGGGGCTTTCACGCCCATGGGGAAAATATCGACGATGCCGCCGCGCACGCAGAATTCGCCCGGCGCCACGACTTGCTCCACTCGTCCGTAACCGGCAGCCACAAGGTCGGCTTCCAAATTTTCGGTGCGAATCGTTTGACCGACCTTAAAGAAGAACGTGTTACCCGTGACAAAACTCTTGGGGCTGATTTTTTGCGCAGCGGTCACGGCTGTCGCAATCAGTGCGTTGACGCCAGAGCCTTTGGAAGAGAGGCTTAAGCGATAAAGCGTTTCGATACGTTCGCTCACCAAGTCCGCATGCGGGCTCATGGTGTCGTAGGGCAGCGTTTCCCAATCGGGGAAGGCCACGGCCGAGAGTTCTGGATCAAGCCACGCCAATTCTTCGGTTAAGCGCGTCACGTCGGAGGGTTGCGCACAAACCACCGCCACCGTTTTGCCGGCGCTTTTGGCCTTTTGAATCAAAGAGACTAGAGCTATGGAGTCTCCCGCACCTTTGGGCGCAGTGAGCTTAACTTTGGCGCCGACGGCAGGAAACTTGAAATCGGTAAAGAGGTCGGGATAAGCGACTTTGGACATGGCGATGAATGAGTGCGCAAAAACGCGTTAGACAGTCGGGCAAACGAACAAAAACCAAGCGAGTAGTTTAACGGCTTTGCGCGTTGCAATAAAGGGCAGGAGAGGGAATTTTGCCGATCGTTACTGTTTTTGGCGGCGATGTCAGTCTATGCCAAGTGTCGCCATTTCGATACTGTCGTAAAAAAGCATCTGTTCTGTATTGTTGCTTTGTCTTCGGTTATTTGGTACAACGGAATATATCCATTACAAACAGGATATTTTGTTTGACAACGGTTTTTGCCGTTTTCATCATAAGTAGTTTTGTTACGACATTCAGTCGCACTTCGCGACATTTTTTAAGCAACTCCCGCGATCACAGGTGAAGGGAGAGAAATCATTTTCTGATCTCAAATGCGTTGCTTCGGGAATCAAACCTTGTCCTTCAAGAAGGTTGTCATTTACCCCGGCATTTCCGTCTATGCAACGGAAGTCCATCTCAAGAGATCATCATGAAAATCAAATACCCCAACCCCGATCGCCCCTTCATTGGCAAGGGTTTTTCCACAACCAAGAATTTCTCACCGAGACACAATCTTGTCTCTTCACTCGTGTGTCTATCCGTTTGTAGCTTTACCTCCGGTGTCGTCTCGGCCGAAAACGATCCCGTCAATCTTTGTGCCGGAGACCGTTGTGTCAGTAGCTACAACGTTCTAACCGATCTTGCCGAAATATCCGGTGGGAATGTCGCAGCGGGTCACATTGAGGTCACCGGTGGCTTTTCGGATTTGACAGCCAACGGCAATACGGTCACACTCGACTCCTTTGACGACTCTGCACTCAAGCATGTCTTTGGCGCCAGAATCAGCAATAAAAGGACCCCGGACAGTAATACTGCGCATACCTATGCCACAGCCAACGGCAACACGGTCAGAATCTCGAGTATGGAATTTACCAGCGGTAACGGCGGTGACAGTAACGGCGCCGTTTACGGAGCCTTCAATTGGGTCTCGGAAAACGGCATCTCGGTCGTTGACGTCCCTTACGAGGTCATCACTCGGGCAATCGGAAACAAAGTCTATATTGAGGATTCTTCCATTGCCGGCAATGTATACGGGGCAATGTCTTACGCTTCAATTCTTCGTATAGAACCGGGAGCGACGAAAGCCTTGTCGCACGCTTTTGCCGATGACAACCACCTATCTCTGACCGGAACAGCACTTGAAAACAAAACGCAAGGGATGCTGATCGGCGGCAAGAGCTGGTTATATACCGCTAAGGATCATGGTAGTGGCGACGATATCGTGACCGGCTTTGCAACAGCCAAGGGCAATACCGTCTCGGTTTCAGGCTATCAAGTCGAAGGTTATCCGAGTCACAACGGCTCGGGCTCCTTGGTGCCCGGAACGGTGATCGGCGGTTGGGCGAGACTCAACATTAATGACGGCAGTGTGCGCTATCC
This sequence comes from Sutterellaceae bacterium, assembly GCA_030531135.1. Classification (GTDB taxonomy): domain Bacteria; phylum Pseudomonadota; class Gammaproteobacteria; order Burkholderiales; family Burkholderiaceae_F; genus Duodenibacillus. The sequence continues at coordinate 18,017 of JAUNOJ010000005.1, forward strand.
GTCCGTGACAGCAAACGCCGATAACAATCAAGTTGAGGTCAAAGACGGGACAAGCGTTGCCGGTGATGTCAAGGGTGGCACGGCAGAAGTCGGTTACCGCAACGAATATTTGTCTCCAAACGAGAAAGCAAACGGTAAGGTGTATGTGACCGAAGCTCTGGCCACGGCAAGCGGCAACCAAGTTTGGGTGATCGGCGACTCGCAAGCCTCCGACCAAACAAAGGTCGTCGGCAGTGTCTATGGCGGCCACGTGATCACGTCAAGCGCCCAAAAAATTTATGCAACACTACAAGAGAATATCGTGACGATTGACGGCGCAAGTGTGGGAGGGTCTATTTACGGTGCCGTATTTGGTTTGCCTGAGTCGGAAACCGAAAATATCGTTCTCACAGAAGCAACGCTCAATTTGAGCGGCAACACCGTTTTGATCCAAAATGAAGCGACGATTGATGGCAACGTCTACGGCGCCTACGTTCAAACCCAATTCGATAGTGCGAAGATTGCCGAAACCCAAAATGTTCAAGTCACAGATAACACCGTCCTTGTTCGAGGCAACATTCATTTGGACAATGCCGAGCTCTACGGTAGCAATCTGAGTGTCGATCATGGCAATCAGTCCGGCAATCAACTCGAGATGACAGGTTACTCGGGCAGTATGAAAAACATCACCAACTTCAATGGCGTTTCGCTTGACCTCAACGGCTTGGCACTCAAAGAAAACGAAGCCGTTGTGACGCTGACCGAAGGGCAGACCGATTTGTCAGCCACCGCCGTCAATATTTTCACTTCTTCGACCGATCGTATTGTGACGGCGACCGGAGACTTGGCGCAGCGCTACGAACTCATTGCCAATACCGATACCGGCTTGTCGGCCGATGAAAGCACGTTTGTCAATCGAACACTGACGGTGGCCAAGAGCTATTCGGTCGATGCCGTTTACAACATTGTCTACGACAACGAAAACAGTATCGATGCCGTTAGCAGCCACAACAAAGCGCGTCAGGGCACCGACATCTTTACCGAAGGTCGTTTGGCCGTTTCCGGATTATTGACTTCGGGCGCCGACTTTGCCTTGGATCGCAAATTGGATTGCAGCATCAACAAAGACGGCACGATTCCGGAGCGTTGCGTCTACGTGGACATGCAGGCAGAAAAACTGCGCTACAAAACGAAGAACGACGCAAGACTGCGCACTACGGGCAGTCATTTGGTATTGGGTCTGAAGGGTAAGTTGAACGATCGCGAAGACATCGACAAAGACATCAACGGTGCTGTGTATTTCGAAGCCGGTCGCGCCAACTTGCGCGCCACCAACGACTGGGCCAAGGGCGAGGGCGATTCCGAATACTACGGCCTGGGTTTGATCGGCGAGTACCGTCAGCATGAAGGGAGCATGAAGGGCTCCTACATCCAGTTGCACGGTCGTATCGGTCAGGTCTCAAACGACTTGAATGCCGCCTTTATCGGAGCCGGTGACGGCAGTGCCGGATATGATGAGACAAGCACCTATTGGGGCTACGGGGTTGAAATCGGTTACCGTTGGGTCACGAGCGAGTCGACGCGTCTGGACTTGGCGGCTCGCTACCGCAGTCTGACGGTAGAAGGCTTTGACAGCACGATCGCGGGTGACCGTTACGAAATCGACGATGTCGAAAGTCGCCGCACACATTTGGGTGCGCGCTTTAATTATGTCGGGCACAAGAATGTCGTCCCATATGTAGGCCTGGCTTGGGAATACGAGTTCGGTGCCAAGGCCAACGGTCATGTCGCAGGTTTGGCATTGGCTGAAGACAGTTTGAAGGGGAGCACCGGAGTCGGCGAAATCGGCGTTAAGGTCAGCCCTTCCGAGGGCAGTCCCTGGACGATTGACGGCAGCCTCAAGGGCTACTTCGGTCGCACCGAAGGTGTGGCGGCTTCGCTTTACGTGAGCTACTTGTTCTAAAATCGGCTCGTATTATTTGAAAGTGCATAACGATACTTGCATGAAAGCCGTGATGTTGAGTCACGGCTTTCCTATCAAATAATTTAGAGGGCAATAGATCATGCAACTTGAGAAGAGACGCCTAAAAGACGGCTCAGAAAATTCTCAACACGCGGCTAAATTTGACCGTAAGCT